>DASTGK010000558.1:0-3138 GCA_035719085.1 Anaeromyxobacteraceae bacterium | reverse complement strand
GAGGGCGAGCTCGCGCCGCTCGCCGCGCTCGAGGCCGACCTCTCGGCCCGGCTCGCCCCGCTCGGCTTCCCGCCTGAGGGCCGCCCCTTCGCGCCCCACCTCACCGTCGGCCGCGCGCGGCAGCCGGGTGGCGTGCGCGGCCTGGCGGCGGCGCTCCAGGCGCCGATGGGGCCGCTCGCCTGGCCGGCCCGCGAGCTCGTCCTCTTCGAGAGCCACCTCGGGCCGGGCGGCGCGCGCCACGTCCCGCTGCGGCGGGCGCCGCTCGGCGGCCCGGCCGCTACCGGTGGGCCGTCAGCTCCTTGAGCAGGCCGCCGACGACGGTGAGGAAGCGGCCGAAGAACTCCTCGAACCGGCCGATCTCGTCGTTCGGCCCGGACGGCGCCCGGGCCGCGACGTCGTACTCGCCGCCCGCCAGCCGCGCCCCCAGGTCCTCGAGCGTCTCGGTCATGCGCGAGAGCCGCGCGAAGACGAGCCGCTCCACCAGGAAGAGGATGAGGAGCGTCATGACGATGGCCACGGCCAGCAGCATCACCAGGACGCCGGAGCGGACCCGCAGGAGCGCGTCGTGGAGCGCGGTGATGTCGTGCAGCACCACCACGCCGCCCACCGTGGCGCCGGTCGCGTCCTTGAGCGGCACGACGCCGCGGGCCAGCACCTTGCCGCCGCGCTCCAGCTCGTCGACGAGCCGGCCGCCCGGCGGCAGGTCGGCCACCGTGGCGCCGGCCAGCGTCGACGGGTCGCCGGTGGTGTCGTCCACCACCACCACCTCGCCCGCGCCCCACGGCTTGCGGTCGCCGTAGGTGGCGCGCCAGGCCTGCTCGTCGAGGAAGCGCTTCTCCACCAGCATGGCGTAGTCGTCGCCGGTCTGCGCCTTGAGCCGGGAGAGGAAGTGGTCCACCTCCTCACCCAGCTCCAGGTAGCCGATCACCTTGCCGTCGACGAGCCAGGGCTCCACCACCCGCAGCGCGAAGGCCGTCTTGCCGAGCTCCTTGCCGGCGCCGCGCCCCCGCTTCTCGATGGCCTGCGTCAGCGTGGCCCGCTCCACCACCTCGCCGAACTCGGACGGCTTGTGGACGCGGACGAAGCAGGTCCGGGCCGGCGCCGGGTCGTGGACGTAGAAGTGGGTGACGTCGTGCGAGCGGCGCAGCCGCTCGAAGATGGGGGTCGCCACGGCGAGGAGGCGCCCGCGGTCGCGCGCCTGGTACGCCTCGGCCAGCGCGGGGTTGGCGGCGAGCGCGAGGAGCGTGGCGTCGAGCTTCTCCACGTCGGCCCGCTCGGTGGCGGCGAGGCCGGCGCCGGCCGCCTCGACCGCCTGCAGCGCCGCGAGCCGCACCGCCCGCTCGGTGCCGACGCCCACGAGGAGCGCGGTGGCCGCCGCCAGCAGCGCCATGCACGCGACGAGGCCGAGGACGAGCTTCTGCTTGATCGACATGGTTCCTCGCGGGGGAGGCTAGACGTTCTCGCCGAGCACGTCCTGGGCGGCGCGCTTCAAGATGGCCAGCTTGGCCGGGTCGTCCGGCGTCGAGGCGTCGACCAGGGCGAGCGAGAAGCCGGCCCGGAGCGCGATCAGCCCCTTCGTCTTGAAGCCGGGCAGGTTGCGCCGGCCGATGACGTACTCGATCCGCTGGATGGTCTCGTACAGCTGGCTCACGACGTCCCCCCTTCGCGCTGCGTGGGCAGGCTAGCACGGCGCGGCCCCGGGGCGCGGGCGGCGGTTCACGCGGCCGGCGACTCGCCGAGCCGGGCGCGCAGCCACCCGGCCACGACCCAGGCCGGCGCCAGCGCCTCGAGCGCCCAGCCGGCCGCGCGGATCGCCCCGCCGATGATCGGGGCCTCGTGCCGCAGGCCGAGCATGCCGAGCATGTTCCACCAGTCGTGGCCGTCGGCGTCGGCGGCCAGCAGCGGGAGGAGGCGCGCCTCGCCGTCGGCGGCGTAGGTGCCGACGTTCACGAGGCTCACGCCGAGCCAGACGAGCGCCGCCGCGAAGGAGGCCGGCTGCCCCTGCCGGCGGAACGCGACCGCCGCCGCGGCCGGCAGGGCGAGCTGGGCGAGCGTGCCGCCGAGGAACATGAGGAAGCGGGATCCGAGGAGGCCGAGGATGGGGTGTCCGGCCTCGTGCACCACGAGGTCGAAGCCGTCGACGACCGCCGCGAGGAGGCCGTGCGACACCTGCGAGCGAGCGAGCAGCGCCGTGCCGGCGACGAGGGTTAGCGCCGCGCCGCCGGAGGGAGGGGGGAAGCGGTCCACCGCTCCATCCTAGCCTCCCCTCAGGGACTCGGGATCGGCGCGCGAGCCAGGTGCGGGCCGGAGCGCCGCCCGTTACATGGCCGGAATGAGCGAGCGCGAGGTGCACCGCCGCCGCGACGGGATCCTGGAGATCCGGCGCCCTGGCTGGCTGCGCCGCGACCACCCGCTGGCGCGGGCCGCCGGGGTCGTCGCCTGCGCCCTGCTCGCCGCCGCGGCCGCGTCCGGGCTCGTCGCCGTGGCGGCCGGCGTGCTCACGCTCGTGGCCGCGCTCTGGGGCGTCGCCGCGCTGGTGCGCCGGCTGCGGGCGCGCCGCCGGCCGAGGAGCGAGCCGGAGCCCGCCCCGGTGGCCCAGCTGCCCGGCCGGCGCCGCTGAAGCGGTCGTTTCCCCGGCGCCGCGGGGGCTGATAGCGCTGCTCACTTGGACTGATGGCTGCTGCGGCGCACGCTGCCTGCCTGCGCCGGGCGGACTCCTCCGTCCGCTGCTCGACGGGCCTCCAGCCCGCCTGCGCTGCTCCGTCGTCTTGCGCCCCGGCTCGGCGACGGCATCGAGCGCCTCGCTACGCCCCCAGCCCAAGAGAGCAACGCGGGCGGCGCCCCGCAACGAGGTTGCGCGCCGTCCTCCCGGCGCCGAAGATCGAGGCGTGACTCGACCCTCGCCTCCCGCGCGCGCGCCGGCCGGCCTCGCCCCCGGCTTCCTGGTCGCCTCGCCGACCCTGGCCGATCCCAACTTCGACGGCTCGCTCGTGCTCATGGCCGAGCACCACGGCGAGGGCGCGCTCGGGTTCGTGGTGAACCGGCCGGGGACCGTCACGGTCGGCGAGGTGCTCGCGAGCGTGGACGCGCGGCTCCACGCGCAGGCAGCCGCCGCCGGGCGGACGGAGGACCCGGTCC
>DASTGK010000557.1:0-8585 GCA_035719085.1 Anaeromyxobacteraceae bacterium | reverse complement strand
GCCGGTGGCCGCCGCGCCCGCCAGGGCGGCCGCCGCCAGCCAGGGCCAGCCCGGCCGCCCACGCAGACGCGCCCCCTGGGCCGCCGCTGCGGCCGTGCCGAAGGCGATGGCGGTGTGGCCCGACCAGAAGGAGCGGCGCGAGTCGCCCTCGCCGGCGGCTCCCGAGGCCCAGGCGTCGGGCCGCAGCCGGCCGGCCGCCAGCTTCACCCCCTCGGTGGCGAGCGTGGTGACGGCCGCCGCCTCGCCCACCGCCACGAGGTCCTCCTCCGCCTCGCGGACGCCGCCGGCCTGCCAGGCCCAGAGCCCCACCACGGCGGCCGACGCCGCCGGCACGCCGAGCTCGAGCACGTCGGAGGCGCGGCCGGCCGTCTTGGTGTCGGGCCAGCGGAGCGCGGCCCGGGCGCTCCGGTCGAAGGCGGGCGGCTCGCACCAGCGGCACGACGGCGGCGTGAGCCGGTCCTGGAAGAGGGCGAGCGCCCCGCCGAGCCCGATGGCGGCGCCGGCGGCGACGAGGTGCGGCGCGAGGTCGACCTCGGGGCGCGGCGCGGCGGGCCGGTCCGGCGACGGCGCGAGCGAGGGCGGGGCGAGGGGCGGGACGAGGCCGGCCTCCTCGGCCGGCGCGGGGCCCGCGGCGGCGAGGAGGGCGAGCGCGGCGGCGAGGCGGGACGCAGGGTGGAGTCGCACCGCGGCATGGTGCACCGGCGGGTGGCCGCGGGGAAGGGGGGCGTGGTATCCCCGCCGCGTGCGCGACGTCCCGTTCCACCTGCCGCTCGCCCTCGACCTCGGCGCCGTGGCCCTCTTCTCGGTCACCGGCGCCATCGAGGCGCGCCAGAAGCGCTACGACCTCGTCGGCGCGGCGGTCCTCTCGCTGGTGACGGGGCTCGGCGGCGCCTTCCTGCGCGACGGCCTCTTCCTGCAGGACGGCCCGCCGGCGTCGCTCCACGACGGCCGCTACCTGGCGGCGGTGCTCCTCGGCGGGGGGGCTGGCGTCCTCTTCGCGCGGCTCTTCCACCGGCTGCGCCTCCTCATCCTGGTGGCCGACGCGCTCGGCCTCGGCCTGTACGGCGTCTTCGGCGCGCAGAAGGCGCTGCTCGCCGGGCTGCCGCTCCTCTCGGCGGTGCTGGTCGGCTCGGTCAACGCCGTGGGCGGCGGCCTGCTGCGCGACGTGCTGGTGCGCGAGGAGCCGCTGCTCTTCAAGCCGGGGCAGTTCTACGCGCTCGCCGCCATCGCCGGCTGCGCCGTGTTCGTCGCGCTCGACGTCACCGCGGGTCTGCCGACGCCGGTGGCGGCCGGCGCCGGCATCGCCGTGGCCCTGGCGCTCCGTCTCGGCTCGATCCGGCTCGGCTGGCGCACGGGGGCGCTGGCGGACCACCTGCCGGGGCCGTAGCGGTCCCCTGCACGCCGCGTCGCCGGACGGCCCCCTCACCCCGGCCCTCTCCCCCGGTGGGGGAGAGGGAGCGGTGGAGGCTCTTCGCTACCCCCGCGCGTCCCACTTCCCGTCGGCGCGCAGCGCGTCGACGATCTCGCGGGCCCGGTCGCGCAGCACCAGGTAGTCGGTCTTGGCGACGCGGTTGAGCGGCAGCGTCCCGCTCGCCACCACCTCGACGTGGCTCGGGCGGGCGTACGAGGCGATGCCGGCGCAGGCGGCCTGCACGTCCGACGGCGTCACCGTCTGGCCGGGGGCGCACTCGACGAAGGCCACCACCGCCTCGGCCCAGACGGCGTGCTCGGCCCCGACCACCGCGGCGGCGCTGGCCCGCCCGCCCAAACCGCCGACGATCGCCTCCTCCACGTCGCCCGGGAAGACCTGGAACCCCTTCGGCTTGATGGTGAGCTTGGTCCGGCCGGCGAGCGCCAGCCCCTTCGGCCCGTACCGGCCGAGGTCGCCCGTGTAGCAGATCCCCTCGCGCGAGACGGCCCGGGCGGTCGCCTCCGGGTCGCCCAGGTAGCCGAGGAAGACCTGCGGGCCGGCGAAGCAGACCTCGCCCAGCTCGCCCGGCGCCACCTCGCGGCCGGCGGTGCCGTCCGCGTTCATGGGCTCGCGGATCGAGACGGGGCAGAGCGGCATGTCGTAGCCGATCCCCTCGGCCAGGTCCTCCGCCGTGGCGCCGAGCGCCGTGTAGGTGCAGAAGCCGGAGGTCTCGGTGAGGCCGAGGCCGGTGCCGATGGCGGGCGCCATGGCGCGGAGCCGCTCCAGGAACGGGCGCGGCACCGACTGGCCGCCGTAGATGGCGGCCCGCAGGCTCCCGAGGTCGAACTCGCCGTAGCGGCGCAGGTTCCACTCGAGGTTGAAGAGGGCCGGGATCTGCCCCACCACCGTCACCCGGTGGCGCTGGATCGCCTCGAGGCTCTTCTCGGCGTCGAAGATCTGCAGGAGCACCGAGGTGAGCCCCTCGTGGACGGCGGTGCCGAGCAGCTCGGTGGTGCAGCCGACGTGGGACGGCGGCAGGTTGACGAGCAGGCGGTCGCCCGGGCCGATGCCGAAGCCGACGGCCAGCGCCACGTTCTGCACCATGATCGACTCGTGGCAGAGGAGCGCCGCCTTGGGCGAGCCGGTCGAGCCGGTGGTGAAGATGACGAGGCACCCGTCGCGGCGCGCCACCCGGCGGCGGGCCCGCCGCACCGTGCCGAGCAGGGCGCTGGCGACCCACCCGAGGCCGATGCCGCGGGTGAAGTCCTTCACCCAGATGGCGCCGGGGAGGAGGCCGGTCCGCTCCTTCTGGAACTGGACCCAGTGCGCGACGCCCGGGAAGCTGCCCACCACCTCGCGCAGGATGGGCAGGAGCGCCGGCGCGCCGGCGAAGAAGTAGCCCTTGGGCTTCAGCTTCTCGAAGCAGGCGCGCAGCTCGCCGGCCCGCAGCCGCAGGTCGAGCGGCGCCGCCACCACGCCGATCCGGTAGCAGGCGAAGAGCAGGTAGGCGTGCTCCTTCACGAGCGGGAGGCTGGTGGCGAGGACGTCGCCCTTGCGGAACCCCTTGGCGAGCAGGCGGGCCGCGAAGGCGTCCACCGCCCGGTCGAAGGCCTTCCAGGTCACCGCCTCGCCGGTGTGGTGCTCGACGAGGGCGACGGCGTCCGGCCGCTCGCGCGCGTGGCGGGCCACGGCGTCGGCGAGGTTGTCGGCGAGGGCGGCGCAGCGCTCGCGGCAGGCCTGATCCTGGGCTTCGGTCTTCATGCGGGGCTCCGGTCGGTCCGGCCCCGAGGTGCGGGCGCCGGCGCGGCGCGCAGCCTACCCGCGGACGAGCCGCCGCGGAACCGCCAGATCGCGGGTGACGTCGGCGCGGCGCACGGTGAGCCGCACCGCCGTCCCCTCCGGCCCGCGGATGAGCTGGACGGCCCCGGCCAGCCCGAGCTCGGTGACCGGCCGCCCCTCCACCCGCAGGATCTCGTCACCCCGCTGGATGCCCATCTCGGCGGCGCCGCCGCCGGCCAGGACGCCGGTGACCGAGAGCGCGTCGCCGTGCGCCGCCAGCTGCAGGCCGACGCCGGCCAGCTCGGTGCGCGGCTCCTCCCCCGGCTCGACGGCCCGGAGCCGGATCTCGAGCGGCCCCTTCACGTCGCCCGGCGCCGTCTCCAGGCCGCCCACGATGCGGGCGTGGTGTCCCTCGGCGGCGGCGAAGACCGAGAAGCGGCGCGGCAGGCCGAAGAGGAGGAAGGCGCCGTCGGCGCCGGTGGTGGCCTGCGCCAGCGACGGGAAGGTGGAGGCGGCCCCCTCGAGCGTCCCCTCGACCGAGAGCCGCGCCCCGGCGAGCGGCCGGCCGGTCGCCTCGTCCACCACGCGCCCGCGCAGCGTCCCGCCCGGCTCGAGCGCCGCGTCGCGCACCGCCTCGGCCCCGGGCGGCGGGATCTCGACCGGCAGCTCGGCGGTCGGGGCGTAGCGCGGGGCCGAGACCACCACCGCGGCCGGCCCAGGCGTGAGGTCGTCGAGCGCCCAGCAGCCGCCCGGGTCGACGACCGAGACGCTGCGCTGCAGGACGAGCCGCAGCGCCGAGCGCCGCTCGTAGACGAAGGCCGTGAAGGGGGCGACCGGCGCGCCGCTGGCCGCGTCGCGCACGCAGCCGCGCAGCCGCCCGCCCGCCTCGAGCTCGAGCAGGAGCGGCTCGCCCCCGGGGCGCACCCGGTGGGCCGAAGCCGGGGCCCGCTCGTCGGCGCGGGCGGTGACGCGGTAGGCGCCGGGCGGCAGGTCGCGCAGCGAGAACTCGCCGCCCGGGCCGGTGACCGCCTGCGCCGTGACGGCGCCGCCCGAGCCGAAGGGCCCCTCCGGCGCCGCCGCGACGAGCGCCCCCTCGAGCGGGCCGCCCCCCTTCGCGACCACCTTGCCGGCGATGGCCGCCGGCTCGCCGAGCGGCTGGTGGGCTGGCCCGAGCGCGATGGTGAGCCGGCGGTTGGCGAGCGCCAGGGCGTCCACCTCGGCGCGCCCGGGCAGCCGCCCCGGCGCCGCGGCCTCGAGCACCGCCCCCTCCGGCGCGGCGAAGGTGAAGCGGCCGTCCGGGCCGCTCGTGAAGCGGTCGGCGAGCGGCACGAGCGCCGCCTCGTCGGAGGTGCCGAGGAGCCGGACGCGTGCGCCCGCCACCGGGCCGCCGCGCTCGTCGACGACGCGGCCGGCGAGCTCGGTCGCCGGGGTCAGGTGGAGCTCCACGCCGCGCACGTGCAGGCCGGGGCGGGCGTCGAGCTGCACCGGGCTGTGGCCCCACTCCGGCGCGAAGGGGAGGTAGCCCGGGGCGGTGACCGCGGCGAGCAGCCAGCGGCCGGACGCCGGGGCGGCGAAGGTGAAGGCGCCGTCGGCGCCGGCGTGGACCGAGGCGGCGGCCCCCGCGCGCGAGAAGGTCAGGTCGGCGCCCGGCACGCCCTGGCCGGTGGCCGAGGAGACGACGCGCCCCTCGAAGGTGGCGGGGAGGTCGTCCGGCGCGGCCGGCGCCGGCGCGAGGAGCCGGATGGGCAGGCCGCTCGGCGGAGGGGCCGCGTCGGGCGAGGCGGCGGGCGCCTGGCGAGGCGCGTGCGCGGGGAGCGGCGGGCGCGCCGTCGAGCCCGGGCGCATGAAGAGCCAGGCGACGCAGAGCACCCCGATGGCAAAGGCCGTGACCCCCGCGGCGCGGCTTCTTGTCATACCCCTTCCTTTTACACCAGGAGCGGGGAGCGGTCCGGTCCCGCCTTCGCCCCGAGTACGTGGGGCGCGGCGGCTCCCCCGACCGAGTCGCCCGCTCCGCCGAAGGGGTGAGCAGCGCCGTCAGGCGGCGCTCCGTGCGGCCGGGCGCGGCGCGATGGGGAGCACCCGGCGCGCCTCGCCCCGCAGGATCTCGAGCGGGATCGCGCCCGCCGCGCCGAGCACCATGGCGCGCTGCAGGTCGTCGAGCGTCTGCACCGGCAGGCCGGCGGCGCCGACGAGCAGGTCGCCCGCGGCGAGCCCCGCCGCCTCGGCGGCCGAGCCCTTCACCACCTCGACGATCCGGACGCCGCGCGGGTGGCCCGCCTCGCGCGCCGCCGCGGGCTCCAGGTCCTCGCCGCGCGCGGCGATGCCCAGGAGCGGCCGGCGCACCTCGCCGTCGCGGATGAGCACCGAGGCCACCCAGGCGGCGGTGTGGGCCGGCACCGCGAAGCCGATGCCGCGCGCCCAGGGGAGCATGGCGGTGTTGACGCCCACCACGTCGCCGCGCGCGTCGAGCAGCGGGCCGCCCGAGTTGCCGGGGTTGATCGAGGCGTCGGTCTGGACGAGCCCCTCGAGCAGGCCGCCCGAGGGCGTCGGCAGGTTGCGGTAGAGCGCCGAGACGACGCCGGCCGTGACCGAGCGCTCGAAGCCGAGCGGGTTGCCGATGGCCAGCACCAGCTCGCCCACCTGGAGCCGCCGCTCGGCGAGCGGGAGGGCGGGGAGGCCGCCCGCGTCGACGCGGAGCACGGCGAGATCGGTCCGCTCGTCGGCGCCGACCCGCTCCGCCGCGAGGACGCGCGCGCCCGAGAGCCGGACGCGCAGGGGTCCCCTGCCGGCGGCGACGTGGGCGTTGGTGAGCACGTAGCCGTCGGCCGAGAGGACGACGCCCGAGCCCTGGCCGCGCCGGAGCTCGACGCCGACCACCGCCGGGGCGGCGCGGGCCACCAGCCCGGCCAGGTCCTGCGAGAAGAGCTCGAGCGGCGTCACGGGCGCCTCCCGTCCCGCTCGCGGGCGCCGATGGTGAGGACGAGCTGGCGCGGCTCGCCGGCGCGCAGCACCTTCACCGCCACCGCGTCGCCGATCCGCTCCCCCTCGAGCACCGGGGCGAGGTCGTGCGGCGACTCGACGCGCTGGCCGGCGAGCTCGAGCAGGGCGTCGCCGAGCAGCACGCCGGCGCGGTGGGCCGGCCCGTCCGGCTCGACGGCCGAGACGAGCAGCGCCCCCTCCTGCCCGGCCTGCTCCGCCGCGGGCGGCGCGAGCCGCACCGGGAAGGTGGCGAGCCCCAGGTAGCCGCGGCGGACCCGGCCGTGGGCCAGGATGGCCTTCACCACGCGGCGCAGCGCCGGCGCCGGGACCGCCAGGGCGACGCCGCGCAGGAGGCCGGCGGTGGCGAGGCCGAGGGGCCGGCCGTCGGCGGCGAGGACGAGGCTGCCCGAGAAACCGGGGCGCAGCGGCAGCGAGAGCTCGAGGTAGCGCTCGAGCCGGCCGCCGGCCGGGGCGCGCCACTCGCCGGCGGCGCGCGCCAGCAGGCCGAGCTCGGCCCGGACCGAGCGGCCCGGCCGCGAGAGGGCGACGACCAGCTCGCCCGGCTCGAGCGGCTCCGGCTCGGCGAAGGCCGGCGCCGCGAGGCCGCTCGCCGCGGCCCGCAGCACCACGAGGTCGGTGGTGAGGTCGCGCCCGACCACCTCGGCCGTGGCCGTCCCGCCGCCCGGCAGCCCCACCTCCACGCCGCCGTCCTCGTCGATCGAGTGGCTGGCGGCGACGAGGACGCCGTCGGCCGACCAGACGACGCCGGTCGCCGGCGCGCCGCGCCGCTCCTCGATCCGCACCACGTGCTCCGCGCCCCGCTGCACCAGCGCGGCGAGCTCCTGCGACAGCTCCTTCAGCCCCGTCATGGTCCGTCCTCCGGGCGCCGGCTCCCCGGCGCCACGGCCCATGAGCTAGGATCCGGGCGTGGCCGGCACATCGGCCGGACGGCCAGGGCCGGCCCTGCCCAAACGGCCAGGTGGGTGCGCCACGCCGGCCGTGACGGGCGTCACCGTGTGGCCTGTGGGTTCATCTGCGACGCCGCCCCACGCCCTTGTGGCGGCACGCACGATCGGTAATCGTCTCGTCCGAGAGTTCGGGAAGAACGGACGGCGCCTGCTCGCGCCACCACAGGGAGACCAACCATGAAGCGCCTCGGCATCCTCACCACCTGCGCCCTGCTCGCGGCCTGCGGCGGCAGCGGCACCCGCTCCAACGCGGCGGCCGGCAAGACCTTCAGCTACTCCGCGCCGGTCACGGCCACGGCGGCCGAGACGGCCGCGCTCGACGCCCAGGTCGCCTCGGCCGCGACGCTCAACGGCTCGCTCGACGCCTCGACCGCGCCGAACGCCGTCGGCATGGCCGACTTCAGCGGCGCCACCGACGCCCTCCTCCCCCAGGGCGCGACGCTGCGCGTGGCCCTGCCGAAGTCGGTCTCGGCGCCGCTGCCGCGCCTGGCGCTCTCCGTCGCCGCCACGAGCGGCTTCGACCTGCCGCAGTGCGTGTCGGTGAACGCGACCGGGACCTCGGGCACCATCACCTTCTCCAACTGCGCGGTGACGAGCACCACGACCGACACCTACACCAACGTCACCACCACGACCAAGGTGACGCTGAGCGGCACCGTCCACTCGGCGGCGCCCGGCTCGCTCGACTGGGACCTCACGGCCGGCGTCTCCATGACCGACTCGCAGGGGGTGGCGCTCTCGGGCAGCGCGCACCAGCACGGCGACCTCACGGTCACGTCGACCACCATCAAGGGCTCGATGCTGGCCGAGACGGCCCTCACCATGACCGCCCCGGGCGGCTCCATCTCGGCCGCCGTGGACGAGAGCCTGACCGTCGACGTGACCTACACGGCCGGGCCGCCGGAGTGCGTCACGGGCGGCACGCTCGAGGCGAAGCGCGTCTGGGTGCAGCGCCCGCAGGGCGCGACGGCGGCGCAGCTGCCTGACCAGGCGGCCAAGATCACCTGGACGGGCTGCGGCACCGGCGAGATCGCCTTCTCGCAGTAGCGACGGGATCGTGACGTAGGGCGCGGGGCCGGGAGCCAGGCTGCTCCCGGCCCCGTCCTTGTCTGGGCGGTCGACAGCGGTCGCCGGGTGGTTACACGAAGGCGATGAGGACCACCCGCGTCCTCCTCGTCGGCGAGGATCCCCTGACGCGCGGCGGCGTGGCCGCCCTGCTCGCGCCGGAGCCGGACCTCGACGTGGCCGGGCAGGCCGCGCTCGACGACGTGCCGGCGGCGCTCGCCGAGCACTCCCCCGACGTCCTCTGCTGGGATCCCGGGCCGGGCGACCAGCCGGCCGAGCGGCTCGTCGCGGCGGCCGCCGGGGCGGGGGCGGAGGTGGTGGCCCTCGTCGGCGCCGGCGCGAGCGGGGCGGCGCTCCTCGCGGCCGGCGTGCGCGGGCTGGTC
>DASTGK010000556.1:0-28923 GCA_035719085.1 Anaeromyxobacteraceae bacterium | reverse complement strand
CACCTCCTCGCACGGCGGGAAGGCGCTCGTGGTGAACGAGCGCTGCCGCTCCTACACGCTGAACGACGAGCCCTTCAACCTGTCGCCGCGCCTCGCCGCCCTGCGGCAGGCCGGGACCCGGAGCTTCCGGGTGCACTTCGTCCACCGGCCCTACGCGCCGGCGCACGCCCGTGACCTCTGGCGCGCGCTCCGCCGCGGCGAGGTGGTCCGGCCAGGCCACACCGGGAGCTTCGACCGGGACGGGTGGTAGCGGCGCGACGCCGCCCCGACCCTCACCCGCTCGCGGCGCGCTGCATGCGCCACCGCGGCCACGACCGCTCCAGGATCCGCGAGTCGCGGAGGTAGCGCAGCCAGCCCGTTGGCCCCAGGGCGGCGAACCGGCCGGCCAGGCCGCGGAGCGGCGCGCCCCTGCCCTCGCGCGCCGCCGCCGAGAGCGCGGCATTGACCTCGGCGGAGAACCTGGCCACCCGCTCGACCCGCTCCCGGCGCCCGGCGGCCGCGCGCCACCCCGGCAGGTGGCGATCGAGTACGGTCGTCATCTGCCCGAGGAACTCCTCGTCGCTGCGCCGCCGGGACATCGTCTGTGACCCGGCGTGAACGCGGAAGGCCGCCAGGGGCCGGTCGAGGTAGACCGCCCCGCCCGCCCCGAGGCGCAGCCAGAGGTCCCAGTCGGCCGTGTACCAGAGCGCCTCGTCGAGGCCGCCGCCGGCGAGGGCCGCCGCCCGGTCGAAGATAGGCGACGGGATGGCGATGAAGTTCTGCACCAGGAGGTGCTCCAGCAGCACGTCGCCGGCCACCCACCCGCGCCGGAGCGGGCACCCCCACGGCCCGAGCCGCTCCCCGCCCGGGCCCACGTAGATCGCCGGGTGGAAGAGGAGGCGGGCCTCCGGGCGCTCCGCCGCCGCGCGCCGGAGCGCCGCGAGCCGCCCCGGGAGCCAGAGGTCGTCCTGGTGGAGGAAGGCGGCGAACCGGCCGGTGGCGGCCCGGAGCCCGGCGTTGGTGGTGGCCACCCAGTTGCCGACCCGCTGGTGCGGGACGAGCCGCAGCCGCAGCGCCCCCTCGTAGCGCCGGACCACCTCGAGCGTCCGGTCCTTGGACCCGTCGTCGACGATCACGACCTCGACGTCGTCCGCCGCCTCGGCGCGGACGCTCTCCAGGGCCGCTCCCACGTATGACTCACCGTCATACGTCGGCATGATCACGGACAGCCACGGGGCCGCTGCGCTCATCTGACTCCTCGCCGGCTCCGGCCTAGACCTGGCGCCCCAGGACGACGAACTCGTTGTAGGTGAAGAAGCGCCCGACGGGTCGTGGGAAGGGGAAGGAGTAGGCGCGATCCGGGGCGAACCCGGCCGCTGCCATCACGGCGCGGATCGCCTCGAAGTCCATGAACTGCACGTGGGAGGCGTCGCTCGCGAAGCCGGCGTCCTGCGGGGTGATGACGACCAGCCGGCCGCCGGGCCTCAGCCACGGTGCGTGCTCCCGCACCAGCGCCGCCGCCTCCGCTCCGGTCATGTGCTCGATCACGTGGGACAGGAGCAGGCTGTCGAAGCTCGCCGGGACCGCGAACCGGGAGGCCAGGAAGCCCTCCGGCGTGAACGCCTCCAGGCCGTGCTCGCGCGCGTACGCCACCGAGTGGGCGTTGTGATCGATCCCGACCCCCGCCCCTGAGAGCGCCACGAGGTTGCGGCCGATGCCGCAGCCCACCTCGAGCGTCCGCCCGAGCCGGAGGCGCCGCAGGTTCCACCGGTATGGGAGCTGCACGCCGAGCAGCCGCTTCCACGGCGCCGACTGCGCCCGGGCGAGCCGGGCGGTGTACTCCGCGTCGCGGGTGTCACGGGTCATGCGGCGCGGCCCCCGCGTCCTTGGCGAGCCAGGAGACCGTGATCGGCTGCGCGTACGAGGCGAGCCCCGGCCCGAGCAGCGCCAGCCGCGCCGGGCGCCGCGCCAGCCCTCCGCTGAACGCGGCCAGCAGGTCCTGCGGGAACAGCGGGAGCTGGTCCATGGGGAGGCCGTCGCGCGCCGTGTCCGGGACGAGGCGGAAGGAGACCTGGAGGCCATCGGGGTACTCGAGCGCCAGCACCACGGGCTCCACCCGGAACGCCGCGCGCCGGGCCCGACCGAGCCACGTGGGATCGAGCGCGACGCTCGCGTAGAGCGGACCCGGGACGTCCGGCACCTCCACCCACTGCTCGGCGCCGGCGGAGGCGCGCGCCACCTCGACGAGCCGCGGCCGCTCGACGGCCGCCCTCCGCGCCAGCAGGAGCCCTCCGCCCGGCTGCACGTCCGCCACCTGGTAGGCCGCGACGAGCGCCCGCCAGAGCGCCGGGTGATCGAACGCGGGGATCCGCCCGTCGATGCCGTCCGGGTGGAGGAGCACGAACGGCGGCGCCCGCTCGCCCAGGTAGTGCTCGCCGGACCACTCGTCCAGGCCGCTCGTGTACGCGGCGAAGGTCTGGAGGGTGGGGTTGGGGGTGCAGGTCACGCCCGGCGACGCGCAGAAGGCCAGGCTGAACGGGACGATCCCCAGGGCCCTGCCTGCCAGCGCCGTTGCCAGCCCAGGTGGGCTGGACGGGGCGAGCCGTTCGAGGATCTCCGTGCGCCGCTCCTCGATCCGGGCCCAGCCGGCCAGGGCGGCCGCGCCGTCGTGGCCGGAGAGGGCCTGGAGCGACGACGCCACCCGCTCGGACACGCCCGCGGGCTGCGCGTAGGAGGCGGCGACCCACAGCGACAAGCCAGCCGTGAGCGCGACCCCGGCGCGGCACCAGCGCCGCTCGACGCGCGACGACGCCAGGAGCGCCGCCCCAGAGCAGACGGCGAGCAGGAACGGGAAGTAGAGGGTGGTGTGGTAGACGTCCTGCCGGACGAACGCGTGCTTGAACGCGAGGAAGGCCGGGAGGCTCGACAGCAGCGCCAGGCGTCCCGCGGCCGACCCCCGCCACGCTCCGACGAGGCCCAGGCCGAAGAGGCCGGCGAGGAGGGCCGCGGCGCCCACGGCCGTCGCCGCCCTCGCGGGGGCCTGGCTGTCGAGGCTCATCGCCTCGCTGTAGCCGCTGGCCAGCTCGGCGGACCGGCGCGCCCACGGAAGCAGGTCCGCCGGGTGCGCCAGCGTCGCTGCCGCCACCACGGCGACGGTCGCGAGCGCGGCGAGGGCGGCGAGGCCCACGGCCGGCAGCGCCCCGGCCCGCTCCCGCCCGACCTTGACGAGCGCGGCGCCGCCGACGATGGCCGTGAGCGCGACGCCCGTGCTGAACTTCGCGAAGAAGGCGGCGCCCGCCACCACGGCCAGCGCCGCCAGGGTCGCCGTGGCGGCCCGGGAGGGCTCGAGCGTCCCGACGGCCAGGAGGATCGCGGGGACCAGCAGCTGGTACTCGAAGGTGAGACCGAGGCCGGCCGCCGCGACCTGCGCCAGCACGAACAAGGCGCGATCGGCCGCCGAGCCCTTCCACAGGACCCAGGCCGCCAGCCCCGCCAGCACCGCGACCCGGCACGCCAGCGCCAGGACCACGTGGCTCGTCGTCCCGGCCGGATAGAGGAGGAAGCCGAGCGGACCGTAGGTGAACGTCACGTCGCGGCCAAAGGCCCCCGCGGCCAGCCGGTTCACCTCGACCACCCAGGCGCCGTCGAGGACGTCGCTGCCCGGGACGCGCCAGCCGGGGAAGGCCCCGACGAAGAGGTAGAGCGCGGCGGCGGGCCAGAGCGCGGCCCGCGCGGCGCCGCGGGCTGGCCGGGAAAGCGGAGCGTAGACCATCGCCCGAGTCCCATACCGCATGCCGGTGAGGCGGTCGACCGCGCGCGCTCGCGTTCGGGCTGGTCCCCGTTGTAGAGTCCGCGCCCACGTCGCCGGTGCGCTTCGCAACGGGCGAGGAGGTTCTTCGTGCACGCCCCACCGCGCGTCGCCGTGCTCGGCGGATGCGGTCACGTCGGATTGCCCCTGGCGCTCACCTTCGCCGAGCGCGGCTGCCCGGTGACCATCGTGGACACCAACGCGGACGCGGTGGCGCGGGTGCAGCGCGGCGAGGTGGGGTTCCTGGAGCGCGGGGCGGAGGAGCTGCTGCGCGCGCAGATCGGCAAGGGGCTCCGCGCCACCACCGACAACGCGGTGATCGCCGAGGCGGACGTCGTCGTCTGCGTCATCGGGACCCCCATCGACGAGCACCTGAACCCACAGGTCGGCAAGCTGCTGCATCTGGTCGACACGCTCCGCCCACACCTGCGCGCCGGGCAACTCTTCGTCCTCCGCTCCACGGTCTACCCGGGCGCGACGCTCCGCCTGGCCCGCTGGTTCGAGGACCACGTCCCCGGCGTCGACGTCGCCTTCTGCCCGGAGCGCGTGGCACAGGGCTTCGCCATCGAGGAGATCCACAAGCTCCCGCAGATCGTCTCCGGCGTCACGCCACGCGCCGCCGCTCGCGCCGAGGCGCTCTTCGCCATGGTCGCGCCCAAGATCGTCCGGCTCGAGCCGACCGAGGCCGAGCTCGGCAAGCTCTTCTGCAACGCGTGGCGCTACGTCAGCTTCGCGGTCGCGAACCAGTTCTACGCGCTCTGCGCGCAGAACGGCGTCGACTACGCCCGGGTCCACGCCGGCATCGTCGACGGATACCCGCGGATGCGCGGGCTGCCCACGGCCGGCTTCGCGGCCGGTCCGTGCCTGTTCAAGGACACGATGCAGCTCGCCGCCTACTACGACAACGCCTTCTCCCTCGGGCAGAGCGCGATGCTGGTGAACGAGGGCTTCCCCCGCAACCTCATGTCCCAGCTGCGGACGCTCGACCTGCGCCGGAAGAAGGTCGGGCTGCTCGGGATGGCGTTCAAGGGCGACAACGACGACACCCGGGAGTCGCTCGCGTTCAAGATGAGGAAGCTGCTCGAGCTCGAGTGCGAGGCGGTGCTCTGCACCGATCCGTACGTCCGCGAGGGCTGGCTGCTGCCGCTCGAGCGCGTCCTCTCGGAGGCCGACGCGCTGGTGATCTGCGCGCCGCATACGCAGTACCGTGGGCTGGCGCCACGCCAGCCCACGCTCGATCCGTTCAACATCCTCGGCCGCGGAGGGCTCCTGGCGTGAAGATCCTGGTCACCGGCTCGGCCGGCTTCATCTGTGGATACGTCGTCGACGAGCTCCTGACGGCCGGCCACGAGGTCGTGGGGATCGACAACTACTCGAAGTACGGCCCCGTCGAGCGGAGCTACGACGGCCACCCTCGCTACCGCCTCGTGAAGGGGGACGCGGCCGACGTCGGCCTGATGAAGGAGCTGGCGGCCGACTGCGACCAGATCCTCGCCTGCGCGGCGATGATCGGGGGCATCTCCTACTTCCACACTCACGCCTACGATCTGCTGGCCCAGAACGAGCGGATCATCGCCTCCACCTTCGACGCCGCCATCTGGGCGCACGCGCACCGCCGCCTGGAGAAGATCAACGTCCTCTCCTCCTCGATGGTCTTCGAGAGCACCACCGAGTTCCCCACCCCGGAGGAGGCGGTGCGGCGCAGCCCGCCTCCGCTCTCCACGTACGGCTTCCAGAAGCTCGCCTGCGAGTACTTCGCGCAGGGGGCGCGGGAGCAGTACGGGCTCCCCTACACCATCATCCGGCCGTTCAACTGCGTGGGGGTGGGCGAGCAGCGGGCGCTCTCGGACAAGGAGATCAAGAGCGGCAACGTGACGCTCGCGATGAGCCACGTGGTCCCCGACCTGGTGCAGAAGGTCGCCAAGGGCCAGGACCCCCTTCGGATCCTCGGCGCCGGCAACCAGGTCCGACACTACACCTACGGTGGCGACCTCGCCCGCGGCATCCGACGCTGCATCGAGAGCCCGGCCGCCCTCAACGAGGACTTCAACCTCTCGACGGCGCAGGGCCACACCGTGCTGCAGCTGGCCGAGGAGATCTGGAGGCGCATCCACCCCGCGAAGCCGTTCGCGTGGACCTCCGACGAGCCCTTCCAGTACGACGTGCAGCGGCGGGTGCCGTCGACCGAGAAGGCGAAGCGCGTGCTCGGGTTCGTCGCCGACACGCCGCTCTCGAGAATCCTCGACGAGGTGGTGCCTTGGGTCCTCAAGCAGATCGAGCTGGGGACCATCTGACGCGGGGTGGCGCCCCGCTCACGGTGGTGGTCCCCGTCTACAACGAGGGCGCCAACCTCCGCCGCTGGTGGGAGGCGGCCGGGCCGCGGCTACCGCCGGGCGCGGCCGTGCGGCTCGTCTACGACTTCGAGGAGGACGACACCCTCCCGGTGGCGCGGGCGCTGGCGGCTGAGGGCGCGCCGCTCCGCCCGCTCCGGAACCTCGGCAAGGGCGTGCTCGGCGCCATCGTGACCGGGCTGCGGAGCGTCCCGGCGGGGCCGGTGCTGGTCAGCATGGCGGACCTGTCCGACGACTTCGACGCGCTCCCGGCGATGCTCGCCGCCTACCGCGACGGGGCGGACGTGGTGGTGGCGTCGCGCTACATGGCGGGCGGGCGGCAGATCGGCGGGCCGTGGCTGAAGGGGCAGCTCTCCCGGTGGGGCGGGCGCTCCCTGCGCTGGCTCGCGGGGTTCCCGGTGAGCGACGCGACCAACAGCTACCGGCTCTACGACGCCGCGCTGGTCCGCGGGATGGAGATCGAGAGCACGGGGGGCTTCGAGGTCGGCATGGAGATCACGGTGAAGGCGTGGATGGCGGGCGCGCGGATCGCGGAGGTACCGGCCACCTGGCGGGACCGGACCGCTGGCCAGAGCCGGTTCCGCCTGCGCGCGTGGCTCCCCCGGTACGCCAAGCTCTGGGGCCGGGCCATGGCTCACGGCCTGCGGCGGCGGTTCGGGCCATGAGCGGCGACGTCGAGCTGTCGACCCTGTACGCGCGCCGCTTCGACGCGGCGGACGAGGCCTTCAAGGCGGCGGTCTGGAGGATCCTGTGGCGCCGCGTCTTCTCGCGCTACATCGGGCAGGGCGACGTGCTCGTCGACGTGGGCGGCGGCTACTGCGAGCTGACCAACGTCGCGACGGCGTCGCGGAAGATCGTGGTGGACCTGAACCCCGCGGCCCGAGAGCGCGCAGCCCCCGGCGTCGAGGTCCACACCACCTCGGCCGAGGACATGTCGTTCCTCGCCGACGGCCAGGCGAACGTGGTCTTCGCCTCCAACTTCCTCGAGCACCTGCCCGACAAGGCGGCGCTCACGCGGACCGCTCGCGAGGTCCGCCGCGTCCTCGCGCCGGGCGGCCGCTTCATCGCGATGGGGCCGAACGTGCGCCTCATGCCCGGCACCTACTGGGACTGGTACGACCACCACGTCCCGCTCTCGGACCGGAGCCTGGTGGAGCTGCTCGTGACCACGGGCTTCGAGCTCGAGGAGGTCGTCCCGCGGTTCGTGCCCGCGACGACCCAGCGCGGGCCGCGGTGGCCCTTCCTCGTCACCGCCTACCTCGCCCTCCGCCCCTTCTCGTCCTGGCTCGCCGGCAAGCAGTTCCTGGTGATCGCGCGCAAGCCGGCCTGACCCACCCGCGGCCGGCCACGCCTACGCGTGCCGCCTCAGCGCCGCGTGCAGGAACGCGAAGAGGCCCACCTCGGCCCCGACGGACATGAGGAGGAGCCCGATCACGCTCCGCCGCGGCTCGAGCAGGGTGCCGAACCCCTCCCGCACCCAGCTCCCCAGCACCCAGGCGTCCGCGCCGAAGCCGAGGGCGAACAGGACGACCGCCAGCGCCAGACCCCGCCCCAGCGTGAGCCGCTCCGCCGCGAAGGAGAGGAGCCGGTTTGGCCGCAGCACCTTGTCGTGCGCGACGTCGCGGACCAGCATCGCGCCCACGACCCCCTGGAGGCCGGTCAGCACCAGCGTGCCGCCCAGGAACAGGAAGTGGAAGTCGAAGGTGCGCCCGAGGAGGCGCGCCGGCCCCAGGCTCACGGGCAGCGCGAAGGCCAGCCCGAGGAGCAGGAAGAGCATGCCGGGCAGGAAGAGAAGCTGGTCCGGCGCGTGGAGCAGCATGAACTCCAGGTGGCGCCAGCCGTCGCTCCACCGCCGCAGGTGGGAGGGGCGCCCTCGCCGGTCCGGGTGGAGGGTGACCGGCACCTCCGCGATCTTCAGGTTCATCACGGAGGCCTTGATCAGCATCTCCGAGGCGAACTCCATGCCGTCGCTCCGGAGCTCGAGCTCCAGGAACCGATCGCGGTCGATGGCCCGCATCCCGCAGTTGACGTCGTTGATCCGGGTCCGGAAGAGCCGGTTCAGCACGAAGGTCAGGACCGGCGTCCCCAGGTTGCGGTTGAGCCAGGGGTTGGCGCCCGGGAGGATGGTGCCCGGCGGCAGCCGCGTCCCCATCACGAACTCCGCGCCGGCCTCGTAGGCCTTCACGAAGCGGTCGACCTCGCCGAAGTCGTAGGTGTCGTCGGCGTCGCCCATGACGACCAGGCGACCCGCGGCCTGGCTCATGCCGTGGCGCAGCGCGTTCCCGTACCCGCGTTGCGGCACGTGCACGACCCGGGCGCCGAGCCGCTCCGCGATCTCGATCGAGCCGTCGGTCGAGCCGTTGTCGGCGACGAGCACCTCGCCGTCCAGGTGGAACCGCTCGAACGCCGCGAGTGACTTCTCGATGACGGCGCCCAGGGTCTTCGCCTCGTTCAGGCAGGGGATGACGATGGAGACGTACGGGGTGGCTGCCGTCCGGCGGCCGCTCGATTCGTCGGGTGGGGGCGCGGTGATCATGCTTCTCCTGACGTGGTTCGGCGCAACCTACCACGGACGCCTCGCCGGGCCCGCGCGGCGGCGCTTCGCCGGGGCCGATGACGCCGCCGTGGTACCGTGCGCGCCATGCTCGCGGAACCGTCCTCGACGCGCCCCTGGCTCCTCGGCGCCCTCGCCGCGGTCGCCGTGGTGATCGCCGTGGTCCCCGATCTGCGACCAGGCGTGGCCAACTGGGACACCCGGGTCAAGACCGAGGTCGCCTGGAACGTCCTGCACGGGCGGGGGCCAATCCTGACGAGGGCGCCGGCGCCCCTCTACCTCATCCCGGGCAGCGACGGCCGGACGTACGCGCCCTACCCCCCGTTCGCCTACGTGCTCCAGCTCCCATCGGCCCTCTCGGCCCTGTGGTTCAACGCGGCGGTCGAGGGGCTCGCCCCGCTGCTCCTGCTGGCGATGACGGGATGGGTCCTCGTGATCACCGGCCTCCGCCTGGGCGCGTCCAGCGGCGCCGCGGCCGCCGGCGCGCTGCTCGCCTGCCTCGGCACGGCGCTGCGCCCGATGGTGGGCGTTGGTCATGACAACGGGATCGAGGCGCTGGCGCTCGCCGCCATGCTCTGGGCCTCGACCTTCGAGGACCGGCCGGCCGCCTTCGCCTGGGCCGGGCTGTCCACCGGGGCCGCCCTGGCGACGCGCCTCGGCGCAGTGCCACTGCTCGTCCCGGCGGCCGTGCTCGTCCTCGTCCAGCGCCCCCGGACCTGGCTCGGCGTGATCCGGCGTGGCATCGCCTTCGCGGCCGGCGTCGCGCCCGGGCTCGCCGCCGTCCTCGCCTTCAACTTCTACCGCTACGGATCGCCCTTCGAGCTGCAGCCGGGCAACGAGGCCGTCGCGATGTACGTGCCCTGGCTTACGGCGGCGCACTGGAGCGGAGTCCTCGGGCTCGCCGTCAGCCCGGGCAAGGGGCTCCTCTGGTACAGCCCGCCGCTCATCGCCGTCGCCCTCCTGGCCGCGCCGCTGGCGCGTCGCTTCCCCGCCGTGATGGCGGCGCTCGGGGCCTACCTGGCCGTGGGGCTGGTCTTCTACGGACGGCTCACCTTCTGGCACGGCGACTGGGGGTGGGGGCCGCGGTACGTCTCGCCCGCCAGCCTCGCCGCCGCGCCGCTGGTCTGGTGGGCCTGGGAGCGGCTCGCGAGCTCGCGGCTCCGGCTCGGGCTGCTGGCCGGAGCGGCCTCGCTGCTCGTCGCGATCCAGGCGTTCCCCAACTTCGCCTTCCCGCTGGGCGTCTATCTCCAGGAGATCTCCCGGCGCGCCGAGCTGGAGGGGACGCCAGCGCCACAGCTCGTGTTCCCGATGCTGAAGGACAGCGACTACTTCTACTTTCGGCTCGACACCTCTCCCATCGTGGTGCTGGCCCGCGCCTTCGCGCGGGGCCTCGGGAGCGAGCCCGCCGACGCCCGGGACGGCGCGCTCGGCGAAAAGGTCCGGCGCGGGCTGGCCTGGTCGCCGCTCGGCCCGGCGCTCTTCCTGGCGCTCGTGACGGCAGCGAACCGGCGCGCCATCGGTCCACCCGCGAGCCCGCCCGGAGGTCGAACTTGAAGACGCACCCCTTCGCAGCCAGAGGCCTGCGGCCCTGGCTCGCCATCGGCGCGTTCGCCGCAGCGACCTGCTTCTCCGCGTACCTCGCGTACCCGACCGTCTTCACGGGCACCGCCGCGTACGACGACGAGGGGTACCTGCTCGCGAGCTTCCGATCCTTCCTCCGGCTCGGCGGCCTCTACTCGTCGACGTACACCAACTACGGCCCGGGCTATTACGCCGTCCTCGGGACGATCTTCCGCGTCACGGGCGCTGACCTCCTGAGCCTCGGCCCGGGCCGGATCACCGCGCTCGCGCTCCTCGTCGGTGGCTCGCTGGCGGGCGCCGTCGCCGTCTGGCTCGCGACGCGACGGCTGCTGGTCGCCGTCGCGGCGCAGCTGTTCTTCGTCGGCTTGCTCAAGGCGGCCGCCGCGGCCGAGCCGCTCCACCCGGGCGGCTACCTGGTCTTCCTGCTGGGCCTGCTGACCCTGACCGCCTTCCTCCGGGAGCGTCTCGGCGCCGCGCGAACCGCGGGGGCGCTGGGGATCATCGTCGCGCTCATGCTCAGCACGAAGGTGAACGTCGGCGCCTTCGCGCTCATCGGCTGCGCGCTGGCGGCGAGCGCAGGGAGCCGCTCGCCGCGACTCCGTGGCGCCGCCCTCGCCGTGATCGTCGCCCTCCCGCTCGCGCTGACGTCGAGCCAGTGGCGCCAAGAGGGCGTGCTCGCGTTCGCGCTCGTCATCGCCCTGGGCGGCCTCGCATCGCTCGTGGTGATCGGCACCGGCCCCGCGCTCCCCGTCGGCCGTCGCGAGACGGCGTCATTCGTGGGGTGGTGCGTGGCCGTGGGGGTCCTCGTGTGCATCCCGGTCGTGGCGAGCGGCACGCCGCCATGGCAACTCCTCGACGGCGCCTTGATCGCCCCAGCGCGCTTTCCGGGGACGTTCTACATCCCGGCCCCCCTCGACCTGAGCGAGTCGGCGCTTCCGCTCTGCTTCGCGCTGCTGCTCGCGGGCGCCGCCGTCGTGGCCAGGCGGGCGTTCCAGGACCCCGTCGCCTCGCGGCTCGTTGGGTTCGTCAAGATCGTGGGTGGGGTCCAGCTCATCGCCCTCTTCGGCCCCGCGCTGCGGGCGGGCGCCGCCCTGCCCGCCATGCTGGTCCTGGCCGCGCTGCTGGCGGTTCCGCTCGGGTCCTGGTCCGAGGACGCCATCCACTCGCGCCGGATCCTGCTCGTGGTCGGAGTGCTCCAGCCGCTCCACTGGTTCCCCGTCGCCGGGAGCCAGGTCGCGTGGGGATCCTTCCTCCT
This sequence comes from Anaeromyxobacteraceae bacterium, assembly GCA_035719085.1. Lineage (GTDB taxonomy): Bacteria > Myxococcota > Myxococcia > Myxococcales > Anaeromyxobacteraceae > JADKCZ01. Next base: position 17,395 of record DASTGK010000556.1, on the reverse strand, counting down.
CGCCCTGATCGCCTTCGTCAACGTGGGAGACGGGATCTCGGAGCTGGCGCCAGCCGTCGCCGAGCTCCCGGCGAAGCCACCGTGGGGACGAGCCCTCCCGGCCGCCGCGGGGCTCCTCCTCATCGGGGCCGTGGCGCTCCGCGCCGACCTGTGGCCCTGGGCCGCCTACGCGCGCTTCGACTCGCTCGCGGAGCTCCAGCTGCCGGGCGCCGCGGGCATCCGCGTGCCGCCCGTGCAGGCCGCCCAGGTCACCGAGATCGCTCGGGTCCTGGGCTCGAGCTGCGACTCCTTCTACTCGATCCCAGGCCTCGGCAGCTTCTACCCCTGGACACGCATGCAGGCGCCGACCGGGCGCATCGTGACCGCGTGGCCCCTCCTCTTCGACGACGACATGCAGGCGGCGGCGATCCGGGATCTCGACCGATTCCAGGGACGGCTCTGCGTCCTGGCGAACCCGGCGCAGCTCGGGTTCTGGCTCCAGGGGCGGCCGCTGCGCTTCGGGCCCCTCGTACGCTACCTGTCCGCGTTCTCCGAGGAGATCGGCCGGGCCGGAGACTACGTCGTGCTCCGGCGTCCCACCCTACCGTAGAGCGCCGCTGGCGGCGCCGACGACGTCTCGGCGCGCCGCCGATCCGCCGGCGGCCGTCGTCCAGGAGCAGCGATGAGATACCACTTCCTGACCGCGTACCGAAACGAAGCCGCCATCATCGAGACGTTCCTCGACGAGTTCCACGCGATGGCCCGGAACGCGGGGATCGCCGCGCAGTCCACGCTCGTCCTCGTGGACGACCTGTCGCTCGACGCCACGCGGACGATCATCGAGCGCTACGGCGAGCGGCCCGACGCGATCCCGATCGAGATCATCCCGGCGCCCACGAACCTGGGGAACCAGGGGGCGATGTTCCACGGCCTCACGCACCTGGGCGTCGCTGCGGACGACGTGCTCGTCACCTTCGACTGCGACGGCGAGGACGACGTCCGCGAGATCCCCGCGGTCCTGGAGCTCGGGCGCCGCAACCCCGGGAAGCTCGTCCTGATCGAGCGCGGGCGCCGGGCCGAGTCGCTCGCGTTCAAGCTCTTCTTCGCGGTCTACAAGGCCGTGTTCCGCTTCCTCACGCAGAAGGCGGTCGTCCCGAACAACTTCATGCTCATCCCCGGCGCGCTCGTCCCCGCGATGCAGCGCTCCCCGGTGGTCACCGTCCACTTCGCCTACGGGGTCCTCAAGCTGAACGCCCCGTTCATCGCGATCACCCGCGACCGGCGGACGAGGTACGGAGGCCGCACGAGCCAGAACCTCTTCATGCTCGTGAGCCACGGGCTCGTCGGGCTGATGGTCTTCTACGAGGTCGTGGTCGCGAAGCTGTTCATGCTCCTCTTCCTGTCCGGCGGGATCGCCGCGGCGGTCGTCGTCGCGGGAGCGGTCGCACCGGCGGCGCGCCAGCAGCTGCTCTGGCTCGGCCTCGGCATCGGAGGCGGCGCGCTCCTGCTCCTCGGGCTGCTGGTCGCGTCCGCGCTCGCCTTCGTCTTCAAGCTGTCGATCTACGCCCTCATCTCGTCGGCCGACGAACGACGAGCAGGATCGAGACCCCCACCGGGAGCCGCCGTCTCGGCGCCACGTGGCGCTCCACCCGGAAGACCCGATACAGCAGCTCGTTGATGGGGCGCGGCGGCACCCCCAGGTGCGAGCCGGGGGCCGCCGCGGGATCCGCGCGGCGAAGCAGCCGCATGACGGCCCGGGCCACCAGGATCGCGGGGGCGAGGATCGTGTTGAAGCACGAGAGGTGAACGAGCTCGAGCTCCGGCGGCACCAGCGCGGCCGCGGCCGCGGGTGTGTAGCGCCGGTAGTGCCTCGCCGCCTCGTCCTGCCCGCTCCAGAAGGCGTCGAACGCGGGGACCGTGACGACCGCGATACCGCCCGGGGATAGGTTTCGAGCCAGCCACCGCGCCGCCTCGGCGTCGTCCTTCACGTGCTCCAGCACGTCGAGCAGGCAGAGGACGTCGTACCGCTCCGGCAGGTCGGCCGGCAGCTCGTGCTCGATCACCTGGAAGCGGTCGCCGTGCTTCTCCAGGAGCAGGCGGACCGCGTCCGGGCTCGCCTCCGCGCCCCGCACCGTGCCGAGCGCGGCGAGCGACGGGAGGTTCCCGCCCGTCCCGCAGCCGACCTCGCAGATGGCGAGCGGCCGGCCCGAGCGCGCCGGCGCGTACCGCCCGATCGTCGCCTCGACGATCTCCCGCCTCGCGCGCCACCACCAGTGGGCATCCTCGACGGACGCCATGACGTCGTACTCGACCCGGTTCACCGGACGGTCGCAGGGCGCGCCGAAGCCGTCGTCCGCATCAGCGTGGACGGCAGCGCCCCCCCCTGGCCCATCGAGTGCTCGTAGCGGACGGCGGCGCGGCTGGCGTTGAACGGGATCCCGAGCCGGTCGCGCACGTCGCGCTCGACCCAGTCGCGGAGCCGGACGAGGTCCTCCGCGCCCAGGTGGTCCGTGAACACGTACGCGCGGTAGCCGTCGTCGGGATCCCCCTTGTAGTACTCGGCCACCTGGGTGAAGTCGACGTCGATGCCGTGCAGCCGATCCCCGGAGTCGCGGCAGGTGTACGTCCAGACGCCGGGTCGATCCGCGTGCGGCACCGCCTCGTCGTAGTACGGCGTCCCCGGGTACGTCGTGATCACGGTGCAGTCGAAGTCGTCCGGGCGGACCTGCAGCAGCCAGTCGTGGACCTCCCGCACCGAGGCCTCGCTCTCGCCCGGGTGGCCGATCGACATGAGCGCCTTCACCTTCAGCCCGTGCCTACGGGCGATCTCGACCGCGCGGGTGTTCTGCGCGACGGTCGCGCTCTTCCGCATGTTCTCGAGGATGCGCGGAGACGCCGACTCGAACCCGCACAGCAGCCAGCGGAACCCCGCCCGGTACATCGCCGCCGCCTGATCGTCGGTCAGCAGCTCCGACTTGACGAAGCCGCGCAGCCGAAAGTCCGCGCCCAGCCGCTCCTGGAGCGCGGCGAGGCCGTTCATGAGCTCGAGCATCTTCGGGCTGACGTTCAGCTCGTCGTCGTAGAACATGAACCCGTCGTAGCCGTGCTCGCGGTGGAGCAGCTCCACCTCGCGGAGGATCGACGCCGTGCTCCGGGTCCGGATCAAGCGGAGGGACTTCGAGTTCCGACCGCCGCAGAACCCGCAGCCGTACGGGCAACCGAGCTGGGCGATGAGGCTCGTCGCCGCCCGCCCGTCGATGGAGTACCGGTAGCTGGCGAGGTCGATCAGGTGGCGCGCGGGAATCGGCGACGCCTCGTAGAAGGCGTCGTCCATGAACATCCCGCCCTTCGGGTCGTCCCCGTCGACGATCGGCGGCGCGCCCTCGGCCAGCGCCGCGAAGATCGCGACCTCACCGTCCCCGCATACGAGCACGTCGAACCCGGTCCTCAGGCGCTCGAGCGCAGCGTGGCCTCGCCCAATCCGCCCCGCCCTCCGCTCGAGCTTCGCCGCCGCGTGCACCAGCGTGACGTGCGGCCCGCCGAGAACGAGGCGGACGTCGGGACGGGCGCGGCGGATCCGCTCGGCGATCCGTATCGCCGCCGGGAGCTGCGGGGTCGTCGTCGTGAGGCCGAAGACGCTGGCCGACGACACCCGTGCTTGCAGCTCCGCGACCTCAGCGTAGTTCTCGACCCCCGAGAGGTCGAGCAGCTCGACCGTGAAGCCCGCCTCCTCGAGGCAGGCCGCGACCTTCAGCAGCCCGAGGCTAGGGAACACGCGCTCGTCGAGGAGGAACGCCGAGGGCGGTATCACGAGGCAGACCCGCTGCGGGCTCGCGCTCGCCTTGAGGCTCGCGGCACGGCGACCCAGCGGGACCAGGGTGCGGGTCATGGGCGGGCAGGAGACCACGCCCGCCGGACCGACTGCAACAGGGCACGGGGCGGGTCGGCTCGCCCGCGGGCCCCGCCGGCGCGCCGAGGCTTGCCGCCAGGGTCCATGAACGCGTTCGCGGCCGTCCCGCCGGCGTGACGAGGGCGCCGCGCCCCCTGCCGCGAGCCCTCCGCGGCGGCGGTCAGGCCGTGATCCGCAGGTGCTCGGCGCCGAGCACCGTGGGCAAGGGCTCGAAGGCCAGCGACCGCTCGATGACGTTGCGCAGCTCGCGCACGTTCCCGGGCCAGCGGTGCGCGGTCAGCGCGGCGAGCGCGTCCGGAGCGAGGACGGGCGGCTCGTGGCCGGCCGGCGTGAGGAGCCGCACGAAGTGCCGGGCCAGCGCGATCACGTCCTCGGGGCGCTCGCGCAGGGGCGGCACGCGCAGCGGCACCACCTGCAGACGGTAGTAGAGATCCTCGCGGAACCGCCGCTCGCGCACCAAGTCTTCGAGATCGCGGAAGGTGGCCGCGATCACCCGCACGTCGATCTTGGCGGGCTGCCGCTCCCCGAGCGGGAGGATCTCGCCGTTCTCGAGGAAGCGGAGCAGCTTCGGCTGGACGTCCAGCGGCAGCTCACCGATCTCGTCGAGCAGCACGGTCCCGCCGTCGGCGGCGCGCAGCACGCCTGGCTGGTCGGCCGCCGCGCCGGTGAAGGCGCCCTTGCGGTAGCCGAACAGCTGCCCCTCGAACAGCTCGCGCGGCACCGCGGCGCAGTTGAAGGCGACGTAGGGCTTGCCGGCGCGCGTCGACAGGTCGTGGATGGCGCGGGCGATCACTTCCTTCCCGGAGCCCGACTCGCCGGTGACGATCACCGTCGCGCGCGACCGGGAGAGCCGCACCAGGTCGGCCTTGAGCTGGCGCATCGGCCTCGACACGCTGATGAAGCCCGGCAAGTCGGGCGCGTCGTCGGGCGGCGCCCCGGCCGGCGCGGGGGCGCCCGCGACGCCGCGGAGCTCGGCCCGCTCGAGCGCCAGCTCGGCGACCGCGGCCAGCGCCGCCAGCGTGCCGCGAGCCTCCCCGCCGACGCCCGGCCCGCCGACGCCGAGCCGCAGGCGGCGGCCCGCGCCGTCGCCGAGCTCCACCCACCCGGTCACCGCCGCCTCCGGGCCCGTGCGCAGGACCGGCGTGGCCCGGCCTGCCGAGTCGAGCTCCTCGAGGCAGACCGCGCCCTCGGCGCCGAGCCCCGGGGTCAGCTCGCCGGCCAGGGCCACCAGCTCGCGGCGGATCAGCGCCGGGCTCAAGCCGCGCGTCGCCAGGCGCTGGATCGGCGCGACGAGCCGATCCAGGCATCCGCCGGTGGCGGGGGCCGCGGCGGGTGGCGGCGAGGGGCTGCCGAGCCCCTCCAGATCGTCGAGGCCGAAGGACCAGCCGAGCTGGCGGAGCGCGTCCCGCTCCCGAGCGCCCCGCGACCTCGCACCTGGATCTCCAAGCGCATCGCCGACCCGGGCGAGCATCAGCCGTGCGTGGGCCGCGTTGGCGACGTCCTCGGCGAGCGCCAGCGTTCCCGCAGCCGCCTCGAGGAGCTGGCGCGCCTCTGGGAGCCTCCCCTGCCTGGCGAGGAGGACGCCCCGCGCGCGTCGGAGCAGCGCGGCTGGCCAGATCGCGGGCTCGCGCTCGAAGTGGCGGTCGGCGCGGCGCAGCGCCCGCTCCGCCTCCTCCGGCGTACCGGCCCGGGAGGCCACCACCGCGGTCGTCAGCAGGATCTGGCCGCGGAGCGCGTGCCAGCCGACCTCGCGCTCGAGCTCCTCGACCTGGCGCTCGAGCGCGTCGAGGCGGCCGTCGCCGACCTGCGTCGCGCCCAGCAGGTCAGCCGCGGTCTTCATGATCCCGACGAGCGCGCGCGTGCTGCTCACCGAGAGCGTGCCCCGGTGGACGGCGAGCCGGTCTCCGAGCGCGCGCAGCGCGTCGGCGCTCCCCGTCCAGACGTGGAGCTGCGCCAGCGTCAGCGCCGGCCAGGCGGGCGTCCAGCCCACCTCGCCGGCCAGGTCGATCGCCTCCTCCAGGACGCGCGCCGCCTCGGCGAAGCGGCCGGCCCGCCCGAGCGCGGCGCCGGCAGCGTCCTGGATCACGATGTCGTGAAGTCCCGGCTGCAGCCGCCCTCCGCGCTCCAGCTCGCGCGCGCGCTCTACGAGGGCCAGGGCCTCGCGCGGTGCCCGTCCGTCCTGGTTCGAGATCGCCGCGAGCTGGCCGAGCGCGCGGACGCGGCTGAGCGTCAGGGCGCCCTCGTCCGCCACCCCCTGGAAGCTCCGGGCCGCGGCCGCGAAGCGCCCCGCCTGCAGCGTCGCCTGCGCCCGCGCCTCCTGCAGGAGGGTTCGCTGCACCCCCGACGACAGCGCCGGCTCGAGCTCGGTCGCCCGGCCGAGCGCGTCGGCCACCCGCTCCGGATCCTCCTGCAGGAGCGCCAGGGTGACGCGCGAGACGAGCAGGAGGGCCCGGTTCTCCGGCGTGCCGAGCGTCGCCAGCAGCCGCTCGGCGCCAGCCAGGTACGCGTTGGCCCGGCCGGCGTCGTGGAACCTCCCGTCGGGCCACGAGAAGACGAGGGCGGCCGTGACCAGGAGCTCGAGCTGCGCCGCGTCGCTCAGCCGCTCGAGCTCGGGGAGCTGCGGAATCAGCAGCGCGAACGCGCCCCCGACGTCGGCGCGGGCGAGCAGCGTGATCCGCGCGAGCGCCTGGGCGGCCATGGCGCGCCCGTCTTGCGTCCGCACGCGACCCGAGGCCATGAGCGCCAGCAGCTCGCCCTCGACGTGGCGCAGCTCGCCCGACGCGAGCCGCTCGAGCAGGGGCAGGAGCTCGGCCAGGTCGGCCCCGAGCTCCGGCGACCGCTCGCCGGGGGCGGCTGGCGCCTCGTGTGGTGGGCTCTCGCCCGTCGCCGGCGCGGACGTCCGGTCGCCTGCGACGAGCGCCGCGAGTCGGTCCGCCACCCGGCCCCTCGGCCTGCGAGCCTCCGGCGCATCGGCCGGGAGCTCCCATCGATAGACGGTGAGCGCCGTGACGCCGACCCGCGCCGCGAACTCGGCACGGCTCGAGGCGCCGCGGAGCGCCCGGATCTCCTCCGGACCGAGCCTGGGTCGCGATCTCTCCAAATTTGCCTCGGCCAGGTTTGGAGGTGAGCAGAGCATCCATTCGACGCCTCTGGAAAGGACCCGATCTGGATACCCGCAGCGCCGGCCGGCGCCCCCCGCCGTGCTTCCGCACGGTTACGCGGTGGCAAGCAACTTGCTCGGTATCCGGCTCGAGGAGGCAACACATGAACCCGAGGAAGCGAATGGATGAGCCGCAGCGCAACCGCGTCGTGCAGACCAGGGGCTTCGGCGGCCCCGAGGAGCTCGAGGTCGTCGACGCCCCACTTCCAACGGCAGGCCGGGGTGAGGTGCGCGTCCGCGTGCTCGCGTCGGGCATCGAGTACACGGACGTGATCATCCGGCGGCACCTCTACCCGCAGACCCGGCTCGAGCGGCCGCCGTTCGTGATGGGCTACGACGTCGTCGGCGTGATCGACCAGGTCGGGCCGGGCGTGAGCGGGTTCCGCGTCGGCGACCGCGTGGCCGACATGACGGTGATCGGCTCCAACGCCGCCTACCGCACGCTCCGGGCCGACGACCTGACGCTGGTGCCGACCGCCGTCGACCCGGCGGAGGCGGCCACGCTCATCCTGAGCTGGATGACGGCCTACCAGCTGCTGCACCGCTCGGCCCGCGTGCAGGCCGGCCAGCGCATGCTCGTGCACGGCGCCGCCGGCGCCGTCGGACAGGCGCTCATCGTCCTCGGGCGCCTGGCCGGGCTCGAGGTGTGGGGCACCGCGCGCGCCGAGCACGCGGCGCTGGTCCGCGAGCTCGGCGCCACGCCCATCGACTACCGGCGCGAGGACTTCACCCGCGTCCTGCCGGGCGGCTTCGACGTCATCGTCGACGGCGTGGGCGAGGACGGCTACCGCCGCTCCTTCTCGGCGCTGGCGCGGGGTGGCCGGCTCGTCGCCATCGGCTACTCGGCGGGCGTGCAGGCGAAGCGCTCCCAGTGCACCATGCTGGCCTGGATCGCGCGCATGTACCTGTGGAACGTGCTCCCGAACGGCAAGCGCGCCTACTTCTACTCGATCAACGTCATGCGCGCGCGCCACCCGTCCTGGTTCAAGGAGGACCTGGCGTCCCTGCTCGGCATGCTGGCGAGCGGCGCCATCCGGCCGCGCGTCGCCGAGCGGATCCCCTTCGAGGCGGTCGCCGAGGCGCACCGCCGCATCGAGGAGGGCGGCCTCCAGGGCAAGCTGGTGCTGTGCCCCGACGTCGCGGGCTGAGCCGAACGCGCCCTGGTCTCAGGCCCACCGTGCGAGCCACTCCTGCTCCCACGCCGCCTTGGCGCGGTGCGCCTCGCTCGTCGGCGCCTCCAGGGAGACGACCGGCACGGGATCGCCGAAGAAGTCACCCTGCCCGTGCGCCGCCACGCCGTCGCCGGTCTCGACCCAGCACTCGCCGAGCGCCGAGTAGGGACCTGCGGGCGCACCACCCCCGACCTCCGCGACCACGGCTCGCGCGACCACCTCCGCCTCCCCAGCCGCGAAGGTGGCCGCCTTCGGGAGCGGCTTCCCCATCTTCAGCGGGATGCCGGTGACGTCGCCGATCGCCCAGACCCGGTCGAACCGGGTGCGGAGCGTCCCGCGGTCCACCGGGATCCACCCGCTCTCGCCCGTCAGGCCGGCCTCGCGCACGACGCGCGGTGCCCGGTGCGGCGCCACGAAGGCGAGCAGGTCGTAGGACGCCTCGGCGCCGTTCGCGAACCGAAGCTGGCGGCTCGCCGCGTCGGCCCGGACGATCTGGTGTTCCGGGTGATAGGTGATCCCCTTCGCCGCGAGGAGCTCGCGCACGGCGGCGGAGACCTTCGGCCCCGCCACGCCCATCGGCGCGGGCTCCGCCGCGTACATGTCCACGGCCACCCCCTGCCGCACGCCGCGCCGGCGAAGCCTCCACTCGGCGAGCATCGCGGCCTCGTACGGCGCCGCCGGACACTTGTACGCGGGGGCAGCGGTGAGGACGACCAGGCGCTTCCCCTCGAAGCGGTCGAGCGCGTCGCGCAGCGCGACCGCGCCGGCCAGCGTGTAGAACGAGCAGCCCGCCTCGGCCAGGCCGGGAATGGCCCCGGGGTCGAGGTCGGCGCCGAGCGCGAGGATCAGGTGGTCCGCGTCCAGCTCGCGGCCGTCGACCACGACGCGCCGCTGGGCGGGGTCGATTCGGTCGACCTCCCCCGCCACCACGTCGATCCCTCGACGGGAGAGCGCCGCGACCGGGCGCGCGATCTCCTCGGGCCCCAGCTCCCCGACGATGACCCGCAGCAGCGAGGCCCCGAGCACGAGCTGGGTGGAGCGCTCGACGAGCGTGATCCGGTGCTCGGCCGGGAGCAGCCTGCGAAGCTCCATGGCGACGGTGCTCCCGCCGACGCCGCCACCCAGCACGACCACTCGAGCGCTCATGACGCCTCCCGGTTGGCCGCCGATATAACCGGCCGGCGGCGGCGCGCCGCGAGCGCCCCACCGAGGGGCCGGGAGCCGCTACCCAGCGGCGCGGCGCCTCCGAATGGACACGGCGGCGACGATCAGCGACGCCACGGCCGTCACGTACCAGAAGCGCCAGGCCAGACCGACCACGACGACGAGTGGCAGGAAGAAGGCCAGGACGAACTGGAACCAGCTGGCGTCGCGAGGCGGATCGACCAGGCAGACGACGCCGATGAACAGGAACCAGAGAACCCAGGCGCCCACGAAGAGCTTCTTCCACATGGTTGACCCCTCTCACCCGACTCCACGAGCAGGATAGGAGGGGCACGGACACGCCACGAGTCGCCGAGGGCGGCCTGAAGCGACCATCCAGCATGGACGATCGCGTTCACGTCACGCCGCGCCTTCCGGGGCCGGCGTGCCGTCTGGTAGGCTGCCGGCCCCACATGCCCCGCCCGCGCACGCTCCACGTCCACCCCGTCTCAGAGCGCGCGTCGCGAGCCGCGCACGCCTTCGCGGAGGCGTGCCGGGACGCCGCCCGGCGCCACGGCTTCGAGCTCGCGGCCGCCCCCGGGTCGAGCCTGGTCGCGCTCGGCCCGTGCCTCCGGCGCAAGCTCGCGCCCGCGGAGTGGAGCGCGCCGAGGGTCGGGACGCTGATCTTCCACCCAAGCGCGCTGCCGCTGCACCGCGGCCCGGACGCCATCCGCTGGACGCTCGCGGCCCGCGAGCGCGTCTCGGCCTCGAGCTGGTTCTGGTGCGACGACGGCCTCGACACCGGGCCGGTGTGCGAGCAGGAGCTCGTCGTCCTCGATCCCGCCGACGACGCTCGTGCCGCCTACGAGCGGCGCTTCATCCCGGCGGCGCTCCGCGCCCTCGACCGCGCGCTCCGCGGGATCGCCGACGGCGCGCCGCGGCGCGTGCCGCAGGAGGACCGGCTCGCGACCTACGAGTCGTTCCTGCCGCGAGGGTCGTCCGAGACCTCCCCCGCGGCCGGCGCCCCCTCTGCTGCAGAGCCCGGCCCCGCGGCTGCGGCCGCGGCGGCGTCCCGGTTCAGGGCGGCCTGACCGCCTGTGACCGAGTGGATCGCTCGGGCGTAGATCGGCGCATGCGGAAGGTGCCACTGCGAGACGAGGCGGCTTCGTTCGACGTCACCGTTCTCGAGGTGGAGCAGCCGTCGCGTGTCGTGCTCTGCGCGGTGCCTGTGCCGGGCAACGTACTCGGCCACCGCTGCGGTGAGGGTTTCGCTGCGGGTCCGCCTCCCCCGCCTGGCCAGCGGATCACCAGCGGCAGGTCGAAGGCGGCTCTCATGGAGCGCCCGCTCACTTGGCCGCCGACCCGTGCAGCTCCAGGCCGAGAGCCCGGATGACCCGCATCACGGTGCCGAACTCCGGGTTCCCGTCGGGCGAGAGCGCCTTGTAGAGCCCTTCCCGCGTGAGCCCTGTCTTGCGGGCGAGCCCGGTCATGCCGCGCGCCCGCGCGATGTTGCCGAGCGCCGCCGTGATGAAGGCCGGGTCGTCGCGCCCCTCCTCGAGGCAGGCCTCCCAGTACCGGGCGATGTCCGCCTCGGTCTCGAGGTGCGCCGCCGAGCCCCACTTCTTGAGCTTGAGCTTGCCTGCCATACCAGACTCCTAGACCTGCTTCGCCAGCGCCTTGGCCGCCTCGATGTCCTTCGCCTGCGAGCCCTTGTCGCCGCCGGCCAGCAGGATGATCAACTCGAGCCCTCGCTGCACGAAGTAGACGCGATAGCCCGGCCCGGAGTCGATCCGCATCTCCGAGGCGCAACCGCCGACGGCCTTGCAGTCTCCCAGGGTTGCCCGCCTCGGCCCGATCGATTCGTGCCTGCACCCGAGCGGCGGCCTTCCTGGCACGGAGCCGCTCGAACCATCGATCGAAGAACGGCGGTCGGGAGGATGACGGCCACCCAGAAAGGATGGCGATCTCGGAAGCGCTTGTCAACCATGGTTCACATGCGCAGGCGGAAGGAAAAGGCCCTCCTGCGAGTTGGTCCGAGTCCCGGGTGGCTTCTGGTGCTTCTTGCCTGGTTCCACCGCCTATGAAGGCCTGCACTCCAGGTCGAGGGGACATGGGATTCTTGGGCAGCATCTTCGGCGGCGATCGCCTCCGCGCTGCGGTGCGATCGGCGATCGCGGCAGCGGAGACGTCGGGCGGACTCGACACGGCGCTGTCTGTTCTCGCGCCGCTGCCCGCGCGCGACCGCGCGGAGGCGCTTTGCCAGCTCGCCGACCACCTCCAGCGCGAGGATGCGCTCGGCCCGGCCCGGACGGTGCTCTCCCACGCGCTCGACCTCGATCCGGATCACCGCGGCGCGATCGAGCGGATCGCCGCGGTCGAGTCGGAGCGCGGCGACCTCGACGCGGCCCTCGCTGCGACGGCCCGCCTGGTCGAGCTCGTCCCGGGCGCGCTCGAGCCGATCTGCAAGCACGCGGGGCTCCTGCTCGCGGCAGGGCGCCCGGTCGAGGCGCTGGCGGCGGTCGATGCCAGCCCACACGCGGGCGAGCCCACGGTGGCCCTGAAGAGGAGCGAGGCGTTGCTCGCCTTGGACCGCAAGGAAGAGGCTTTGGAGCTGTTGGACGCAGTGCGCGATCACTACGACCGCGAGCTCAGGGCCGGCCTCGTCTCCCGGGAGGACTGGCAGCACCTGCGTAACCTCCACGCCGAGGCATCGCGTCTGGCGGACTCGGCGCGGGCGGAGCTGCACGGGCGGGAGACGCTCGTGATCCAGCCGGCCTTGACCGGGAAGCTCGACGGGCGGGCAGGGGTCAACTACCGCCTCCTTGGTGAGTCGCTGATGGTCGGCGCGCCGCCGCTCGCCGGCGGCTCGACTCATCTCGAGCAGGTGGACGTGGCCGCGGCGCGCACCGACCGAATGCTCGCGGACGACCCGCAGAGCGCGCACGCGCTCTGCCTCCAGGGGAGCGCCCTTCTGCGCCTCGGGAAGCTCGACGCCGCCCGCGATCGGTTCGAGGCGGCGGCGGCGCTGGACGGCCGCTGCTTTGCTGCATTCGTGGGGCTGGGTGCGGTCTTCGACCACGAGCGGTACGGGCTGCTGGGGGCCGCCGGCGGGCTGCCGAGCCTCCCGGATCCGGAAGGGCTCCGCGAGTTCGTGCCCGACCTGCCCGCGCTGACTCCGCTCGAGCGACGCGTGGTCCGCGCCTCGGCGGCTCCACTGGCCGGCGCGCTGCCCGCCGTCGCTGCCGCGGGCGCTCGCATCCGCCTCCTTCCGATCGACGTGCGTCCGACCGACGTGCCGGAACTGTCCCGTCTGCCCCAGGGGCGCACCGACGACCATCGCTCGTACGATGCGATCGGGGGGCTTGCCGCCTCGCGGCTCGCTGTCGCTCGGATCCACGACCTCCTCGACGTGGTGTCGGATCACGGGCTCGTGTTCGCCCATGAGCTCGCCCACCTCGCCTTCTTCCACGTCGCCGGTGAGTTGCGCGGCGAGGTGGAGGCGCTTCACCGGGAGGCGACCGAGCTCGGGTGGGTCGCTGAATCCTACGCGCTCGAGAACCCCGACGAGTTCTTTGCGGTCTCCTACACGGATTGGCTGCGCCAGCGATTCGATCTCCCGCTGCGCCGCGAGCCGGACGACGCCGGAATCTTCGATGGGCTCGCAGCCGTGTTCGAGGTGCTGGCGGGGGATGCTCGGGGGTAGCGCCCGCCCATACCGCAGCCGCCGCCGTGGTCTCCCCCGGCACTGCCCTCACGCCCGTGGCGCCCGGCCACCACCGGCGGCGCCTGCGCTTCCGGCGGCGCCTGCGCTTCCGGCGGAGCGAGCTCGACGAGGAGCTTGGGCGCCACAGCTCACACCCGCGAGCGCCTTCCTCCAGCGCTCCGGCGCTGCCTCGACGACCTTCGCATTGACCACGGCCTCGAGCAGCACGGCTTTCGCCGCCTCGTCCTTCACGACCCTGGCTCCACGCGCTTGTGCGCGCCGCGGGAACCGATCACCGCCAGAAACACGAAGCCCCCGCCGGCTCGTGCTGGCGAGGGCTTCGGAAAACTGGTTGCGGGGGCAGGATTTGAACCTGCGACCTTCGGGTTATGAGCCCGACGAGCTACCTGGCTGCTCCACCCCGCGTCAGGTGGTGAGAGTCGAAGAGGGGCGTTTTGTACTGGCAAAGCCCTCGCGGGTCAAGCCCTCTCTTCCTCGTATCCTCGTTACCCGCGCGCCACTCTCCGGAAGGCCCCAGGCACGAGGAAGAGCACCGCCACGGCCACCATCGTCGCCCCGGTCGGCGTCTCGCCGAACCAGGAGATGACGTAGCCGGCGGCGGCGGCCACCACGCCGAAGGCGGCGGCGACGAGGATGGCGGCGCGGAAGCGGAGGCGCAGCAGCAGCGCCGCCGACGCGGGCAGCGTCAGGAAGGCGAAGACCGGCAGCGCCCCGAGCGCCCGCGCCGCGGCGGGGATGGCGAGGCCGATGGTGAACGAGAAGGCGGCGTCCCAGAGCCAGACGCGCACGCCGAGCGCCCGCGCCGTCTCGGGGTCGAAGGAGACGAAGGCGATCTCCTTGGCGAAGGCGACGTGGACCACCGCGCAGAGCACCGCCACCCCGGCGATGATCCAGAGCTCCTCGACCGGCACGGCCACGGCGTTGCCGAAGACCATGCCGCCGAGATCGTGCGCGGCGTGGACCAGGCGCGACACCCCGAGCACCACCGCGGCCGACGCGGCCACCCAGGCGGCGCCGACGATCGCCTCGGCCGGCAGCCGCCGCGAGCGGAGCGCGCCGAGCGCCAGCGCCCCCGCCACGGCGAAGCCCATGGCGATGGCGAGCTGGTGGTGCGCGTGCTCGGCCTCGGCGTGGACGTGCTCCTCCATGAAGAGCCCTGCCACGAGCCCCACGGTGGCGATCTGCGTCAGCGCCGCCGACACGAAGACGGTCCGGCGCAGCACCACGTAGACGCCGAGGAAGCCGAGCAGCGCGCCGGCGATGACCGACGCGGCCAGCGGGACCTGCCAGATCTCGCGCGCGGCGAGGAAGTCGTCGAGCCAGCTCACGGGGCACCTCCACCGGCCACCGGGTGCACGTAGCGCCGCCCACCCTCCTCGCGCACCGTCACGGCCCGGCCGTAGAGCGCCGAGAGCGCCTCGGGCCGGAGCATCTCGGCGAGCGGCCCCACCTGGAAGAGCCGCTTCTCCTTGTCGACGAAGGCGAGCGCGCGTGCGTAGTTGGCGACGGCGTCGAGCCGGTGCGAGACCATCACCACCGCCAGCCCGCCGTTCCCGCCGTGCAGGTCGCGCAGCACGTCCATGGTGGAGAGCTCGGCCGCCGGGTCCATGCCGTTGGTCGGCTCGTCCACCGCGAGCAGCTCCGGCTCGGCCGCGAGCGCCCGGGCGATGAGCGTGCGCTGCCGCTGCCCGCCGGACAGCTCGCCGTAGAAGCGCCCGGAGAGCTCCTCGATGCCGACGCGCCGGAGCGCGGCGGCGGCGGCGGCCCGATCGGCGGGGCCGGGGCGGCGCAGCGGCCCGATGGCGTGGGCGCGCCCCATGAGCACCACCTCGCCGGCGGTGAGCGGCCAGATGGCGTCCACCTGGTCGCGCTGGGGCACGTAGCCGATCCGCACCGGCCGCGCCTGCTCGCGCCGCCCCGAGACCACCGGCAGCGAGCCGAGCAGCGTGCGCAGGAGCGTGGTCTTGCCGCCGCCGTTCGGCCCGACGATGGCGAGGAAGTCGCCGGGGGCGACCGCGAGGTCGATGCCGGGCAGGAGGGCGAGGCCGCCGTAGCCGATGGCGGCGCCGCGCAGCGCCACGAGCGGCGCGGCGCCGGCCGGGGCGCCGAGCCCCTGGCCAGGCGCGGCGGCGGGCTGGGCCGGGATCACTGCAGCGCCCCCACCACCCGCTCCACCATGCGGCTCACCCAGGCCTCGTAGGTGTCGACGCCGGGCTCGCCGCCCACGTCGCCGGGGATGACCGCCTCCTTGGCGCCGGCGAGGCGCGCCACCAGGTCGTCGGAGCGCCGGTCGTAGAAGTTCTCCACCACCGTGGCCCGCACGCCGTCCCGCTTCGCCAGCGTCACCAGCTCGGCGAGGTGCGCCGGGGGCGGCGGTGTGCCGGGGCGCGGCTCGAGCTCGCCGGCGCTCTCGAGCCCGGTCCAGTCGAGGAAGTAGCTGAGCGTCCGGTGGTGGGTGAAGAGCTTCCGCCCCTTCACCGGCGCCAGCTCGGCCCGCCAGCGCGCCAGGGCAGCGTCGATGCGGGCCGCGAAGGCGTTCGCCCGCGCCGCGTAGGCGGGCGCGCCGGCGGGGTCGAGCGCCGCGAGCCGGCCGGCGATGGCGCGCGCCACCAGCACGGCGCGGCGCGGGTCGGAGAGGAAGTGCGGGTTGCCGGCCGGGTGCAGGTCGCCGCGGCTCCGGTCCACCGGCCCGGTCGGCACGTCGAGCACCTGGATGGCGTCGGCCGCGGTCAGCCGGCGCGCGCCGCCCGGCTGGATGGCGCCGTTGCGCGACTGGGTGACGAGCGGCGGCAGCCAGCCGATCTCGAGGTCGAGGCCGACGTCGACGAGCAGGTCGGCGTTGCGCAGCTTCACCGCCAGGATGGGGTTGGCGTCGACGAAGTGCGGGTCCTGGATGCCGCGCGACAGGCTCTCGACGGCGACGCGGTCGCCGCCCACCTCGCGCGAGAGGGCGGCGAGCCCCTCGGTGGTGGTGACGACCTGGAGCTTCGCCTGGGCGGGCGCGGGCGCGGCGAGCGCCGCGGCGAGGGCGCCGGCGAGGAGGAGCGTGAGGGTGCGGGTGCGCATGAGGCTCTCCTAGAAGGGGTGGGCGCCGTGGGCGCCGATGGCGAACTCGAGGTGGAGGATCGACTCCCAGCCGTCCTGGCCGCCGGGCCGGCGGTCGTAGGCCACCTGGAGCCGCAGCCGCTGGAACTCGGTGAGGTACCAGGCGCCGAGCGCCGACCAGCGCCGCTCGGTGCCGGGCGCCGAGGCGCCGCCGGCGGGCGCCTGGTCGTAGCGGGCGCCGAGCCCCAGGTACGGCCCCTCGCGCCAGACGGCCTGGACGTAGCCGCCCTGCCCGTCGCCGCCGTCGGGGGCCGGGCCGCCGCGGAAGCGGCGCGCCACGAGCTCGCCCTGCAGGTTGAGCCAGGCGCGCGAGCCGGGCGGCCGGAGGTGCAGGTAGGCGTCGACGCCGCCGAGATCGCGGAACTGGCCCGGCCCCTCGTCGCGGCGCGCCGCCGAGACGCCGACGCCGAGCGTGGCCGCCTCGCCCAGCTCGAAGTACTGCTGCAGCGCCGCCACGCCGGTGAGCCGCTCCGGCCCGCCGTAGGGCGCCGTGCTCTGCCCGACGAGGTGCAGCTCGGCGAACCAGGGGAGCGGCGTCAGCCAGGAGAGGTCGACGCCGGGGCCGGCAAGCACCTCGGTGGCGAGGAGGCGGCCGCGGGCGAGCGGCGCGTCCACGAGCTCCCAGGTGTGCGGGTGGCGCGCGTTGAGCCGGCCGAAGGGGCTGAAGAAGCGGCCGGCCTTCACCTGCAGGCCGGCCGGCAGGCCGAGCGTCGTGAGGAAGGCCTCCTCGACCGACACCTCCTCGGGCGTGAAGGAGACGAAGACGTCGGCCCGGGCGTACGGGTCGATCACCGACTGGAGCCCGAGCTCCAGCTCCTCGAAGTGGAAGGTGGGCTTCTGCGCCGGCCCGTGGGGCCCCTCGCGCGGCGAGAGGGCCTCGACGTCGTAGGTGTCGTGGGCGAGCGAGAAGCTGGCGATGGCCGAGATGTCGGGCAGGAGGAGGACGCGAGCCCAGGGGGCGGCCGACGATCCGGCGGTCCCCTGCCCGGCCCCCTGGCCGGACTGGGCGGTGGCGTCGGGCGGCGCGCCGGGCGGAGTGGCCGGCCGGACGGCCTGCTGCTGCCCCAGCTCGCGGGCGATCTGCTCCTCGAGCCTGCGCCGCTCCTCGTCGGCGGACGCGGGCGGTGGGCTGGCTGGCTCGCTGGCGGCGGGTGGCTGGGGCGTCGGCTCGCTCGCGGCGGCCGGCGGCGGCGCGGCCCATG
>DASTGK010000555.1:0-2858 GCA_035719085.1 Anaeromyxobacteraceae bacterium | reverse complement strand
GCGCGCTCACCGGCCGCTCCGGGCGGCCGGACGGCGCAGGGCGCGGCGGCGCGCGGGACAGGGCGGGTGGGCGGTCGAAGGCATGGGCACGGCGCGGCTCCTCGGGCTCGGGAACCGGAGGAATCTCCGTTATTGCGGAGGATATGTCAACGGGACGGAGGCGTCTCCGTCATGCCAGACGGCGGCGCAGGTGGTTCAGCACGTCGATCCGGGTCACCAGGCCGAGGAAGCGGCCCCCGTCGAGCAGGATGGGCACCATGCCGGTCTGGAAGATGGGCAGGAGCTCGCGCACCGGCGTGGCGGGCGTCACGGTGCGCAGCGCCGTCGACATCACGGCCGCCACCGGCTCGCGCAGCCGCGCCTCGTCGCCGAAGGCGGCGAGGAGCAGGTCCGACTCGTCGATGATGCCGACGACCCGCTCGCCCTCGAGCACCGGCAGCTGCGAGACGTCGTTGAGCTTCATGCGCCCGTAGGCCACGAGCAGCGTGTCCTGCGGGCCGACGGTGACCACCGCCCCCTCGGCGTGGCGCCGCACGACCAGGTCGCGCAGGTCGCCGCTCGGGGCCCGGTCGCTGAAGCCCTGGTCGGCCATCCACAGGTCGTCGAACTGCTTGGAGAGGTACTTGGCGCCGCTGTCGCAGACCAGGGTGCAGGCGCGCCGCGGGCGGTCCTGCTCGCGGCACCAGCGCAGCGCCGCCGCCAGCAGCGTGCCCGAGGAGGAGCCGGCCAGGATGCCGGTGGCGCGCAGGAGGGCCCGGGCCGTCTCCAGGCTCTCGCGGTCGGGGATGGTGTAGGCGCTGCGCACCCGCGAGAGGTCGCAGATGGGCGGGAGGAAGTCCTCGCCGATCCCCTCCACCAGCCAGGAGCCGGCCTTGCCGAGCCTGCCGGTGCGGACGTACCCGGCCAGCACCGAGCCCTCGGGGTCGGCCAGCACCATCTCGCAGCCGGGGATGGCGGAGGCGAGGTGGCGCGACAGGCCAGTGAGGGTGCCGCCCGAGCCGACGCCGCAGATCATGGCGTCGAGCCGCCCGCCGAGCTGTCGCACCAGCTCCGGGCCGGTGGTGGTCTCGTGGGCCAGCGGGTTGGCCGGGTTCTCGAACTGGTTGACGAAGAAGGCCCCCTCGTCGCGGGCGACGCGGCGCGCCAGGTCCTGGTAGTACTCGGGGTGGCCCTTCTCGACGTCGGAGCGGGTCATCACCACCCGCGCGCCGAGCGCCTTCAGGTGGAAGATCTTCTCCCGGCTCATCTTGTCCGGGATGACGAGGGTGAGCCGCAGCCCCTTCTGCGCCGCCACCAGCGCCAGGCCGAGGCCCGTGTTGCCGGCCGTCGCCTCGACCAGGTGGCCGCTCGCGAGCTTCCCCTCCCGCTCGGCCGCCGCGATCATGGAGCGGCCGATCCGGTCCTTGATGGAGCCGCCCGGGTTCTGGTTCTCGAGCTTGAGCCAGAGCTCGCAGGGGCCGGTGTCGAGGCCGGTGACGCGGACCACCGGCGTCTCGCCGATGAGGTCGAGCACGGAGCCGGAGGCGCGGGCGGGATCGCGGGTGGGCATCTGGGCGGCCGTCCTCCGGGCGGGGCGGAGCCGGGTGTGGCTCCGCCCGCCGAGGAGCGGGAGGCTACTTCGCGGCGGCGGCGAAGGCCTCCTCGAAGTCCTCCTTGATGTCGTCGATGTGCTCGAGGCCCGGCGAGACGCGGATGAGGTCCTGGCCCACGCCGGCCGACACGAGCTCGCTCTCGGAGAGCTGCGAGTGGGTGGTCGAGGCCGGGTGGATGACGAGCGTCTTGGCGTCGCCCACGTTGGCGAGGTGCGAGGCGAGCTTCACGCCGTCGATGAAGGCCGTGCCGGCCTCGCGGCCGCCCTTGATGCCGAAGGAGAGCACCGCACCGAAGCCGTGGCGCAGCAGCTGCCGGGCGCGCTGGTGGTGCGGGTGCGACTCCAGGCCGGGGTAGCGGACCCAGGCCACCTTCGGGTGACGCTCCAGCCAGCGGGCCAGCTCCAGGGTGTTGTCGGCGTGGCGCTGCACGCGCAGCGAGAGCGTCTCGAGCCCGAGCAGGAACTGGTGGGCGTTGAAGGGCGAGAGGGCCGCCCCGATGTCGCGCAGCCCCTCGACGCGGGCGCGGATGATGAACTGGATGTTGCCGAAGGGGCCCTTCTTGCCGAAGACGTCGTTGAAGACGAGCCCGTGGTAGCCGGGCGAGGGCTCGGTGAAGAAGGGGAACTTCCCGTTGCCCCAGTCGAACGACCCGGCGTCGACGATGACGCCGCCGATGGACGTGCCGTGACCGCCGATCCACTTGGTGGCCGACTGCACCACCACGTCGGCGCCGTGCTCGATGGGGCGGCACAGGTAGCCGGCGGCGGCG
The DNA here is from genome assembly GCA_035719085.1 of Anaeromyxobacteraceae bacterium. GTDB lineage: Bacteria > Myxococcota > Myxococcia > Myxococcales > Anaeromyxobacteraceae > JADKCZ01. The sequence continues at coordinate 497 of DASTGK010000555.1, read as the reverse complement.
AAGGTGTTGTCGACGATGAGCGGGATGCCGGCGTCGTGGGCCGCCCTGGCGAGGCCGGGCAGGTCCGGGACGTCGAAGCCCGGGTTGCCGATGGTCTCGACGTAGAGCGCCTTGGTCTTGGCGTCGATGGCCTTGGCCAGGTCGGCCGCCTCCACCGAGTCGACGAGCTTCACGCCGATGCCGAGCCGGGGCAGCGTCACCTTGAACTGGTTGTAGGTGCCGCCGTAGAGGCGCGAGCTGGAGACGATGTTGTCGCCGGCCTGGGCGATGTTGGTGATGGCCAGGAACTGCGCCGCGTGGCCCGAGGCGGTGGCCAGGGCCGCCACCCCGCCCTCCAGCGCCGCCACCCGCTTCTCGAAGACGTCGGTGGTCGGGTTCATGAGCCGCGTGTAGATGTTGCCGAACTGCTTGAGCGCGAAGAGGTTGGCGCCGTGCTCCGCCGAGTCGAAGGTGTAGGAGGTGGTCTGGTAGATGGGCACCGCGCGCGAGTTGGTGCC
>DASTGK010000554.1:0-2169 GCA_035719085.1 Anaeromyxobacteraceae bacterium | reverse complement strand
TAGCAGGGGCCGGGCCCTGCGAGTCACCCCGAACCCGAACCCGAACCCGAACCCGAACCCGTGCCCCGTGCCCCGTGCCCGTGCCCCGTGCCCGGCACTGCACCCGCACCCGCAGATCTACTCGCCCCCTGGCTTCTTCCCCGTCAGCTCCCTCCACCGCTCGCCGAGCGCCTTCTCCAGCCCGCTCTCGGAGAGCCGCACGATGGTCTCGTCGCGCAGCGCGTCCGGCAGGTAGCGCTCCGGCGCGTAGTGTCCCTCGAAGTCGTGCGGGTACTTGTAGCCGCCGCCGTAGCCCATCGACTTCATGAGCGACGTGGGCGCGTTGCGCAGCTTGAGCGGCACCGGCAGCGGCCCCTTCTCCGTCACCAGCCGGCGCGCCGCCGCGTAGGCGGTGAGCGCCGTGTTCGACTTGGGCGCGAGCGCCAGGTAGATGGCCGCCTGGCTCATGGGCAGCACGCCCTCCGGCAGCCCCACCAGCTCCACCGCCTGCAGCGCGGCCACCGCCACCTGCAGCGCCTGCGGGTCGGCGTTGCCGACGTCCTCCGAGGCGAAGATGACCATGCGCCGGAGCACGAAGCGCGGCTCCTCCCCCGCCTCGAGCATGCGCGTCAGGTAGTAGACGGCGGCGTCGGGGTCCGAGCCGCGCAGCGACTTGATGAAGGCCGAGACGACGTTGTAGTGCTCCTCGCCCGCCTGGTCGTAGAGGAGCGTCTTCTGCTGCAGCGCCTCCTCGGCGTCGGCCCGCTCGATGACCTCGCGCCCGGCGAGCCGCACCGCCGCCGCCGCCACCTCGAGCGCGTTCAGGGCCCGCCGCGCGTCCCCGTAGGCGTAGCGCGAGATGGCCTCGCGCGCCTCCGGGGCGAGGGCCGGCGCGCCGCCCAGCCCCTCGGGCGCCGCCACCGCCCGGTCGAGGAGCGTCCCCACCTCCTCCTCGGTGAGCGCCCTGAGCGTCACCACCCGGCAGCGCGACAGGAGGGCGGCGTTCACCTCGAAGCTCGGGTTCTCGGTGGTGGCGCCGACGAGCACGATGGTGCCGTCCTCGACGTGGGGCAGGAAGGCGTCCTGCTGGGCGCGCGAGAAGCGGTGGATCTCGTCGACGAAGAGGATGGTCCGCTTGCGCTCCATGCGCCGCCGGTCGCGCGCCGCGGCGACGATCTCGCGGATCTCCTTCACGCCCCCCTGGAGGGCGCTGAAGGGGACGAAGAAGGCGCCGGTGGAGGCGGCCACCAGCCGCGCCAGGGTCGTCTTGCCGGTGCCGGGCGGCCCCCAGAGCACCAGCGAGGGCACCTGGTCGGCCTCGATGGCGCGCCGCAGGGCCCGGCCGGGACCGAGCACGTGCTCCTGCCCGACGAAGTCCTCGAGCCGCCTGGGGCGCAGCCGCTCGGCCAGCGGCTTGCCCGCGATATCGCGGTCGGCGGCGTGATCGAAGAGGTCCATGCGAACCGAGATAACATGCGCGCCATGGAAGGCCACCCCTGCCCGGTCCCCAGGCGCGTCGGGATCGTCGCCAAGATGCAGAGCGCGGAGGCGTCGGAGACGGCGACCTACGTCGCCCAGTTCCTCCGCAACAAGGGGATCGAGGTCCTCACCGACGAGGAGGCGATCGGCCGCGACGCCGACCTCGTGGTGGTGCTCGGCGGCGACGGCACGCTCATCCACGCCGCCACGCTGCTCGGCGGCCGCCCGGTCCCCATCCTCGGCATCAACATGGGCAGCCTCGGCTTCATGACCGAGACGCCGCAGAGCGAGATGTACCCGGCCATCGAGCAGGTGCTGGCCGGCCAGGCGCTCGTGACGCAGCGGATGAAGCTGCGCGTCCACCTGCACCGCGGCGGGCGGCCGGAGCGGGCCCTCGACACCGAGGTGCTGAACGACGTCGTCATCTCCAAGAGCCCGTTCTCGCGCATGGCCGAGCTCGACCTGCGCTGCAGCCAGCGCTTCGTCACCACGCTCAAGGCCGACGGCGTCATCGTCGCCTCGCCCACCGGCTCCACCGCCTACGCCCTCGCCGCCAACGGCCCCATCCTCTACCCGACCATGCGCGGCGTGGTCATCGCCCCCATCTGCCCGCACACGCTGACGCAGCGGCCCATCGTGGTGCCGGACAGCGACACGCTCGACATCCTGCTCATGAACGACGCCGAGGTCTTCCTGACCCTCGACGGCAAG
>DASTGK010000553.1:0-2368 GCA_035719085.1 Anaeromyxobacteraceae bacterium | reverse complement strand
GGTGCGCTGGCCGTCTACCAGAACGGCGAGTTCGAGAGCGCGGCGCGGACGCTGCGCGCCATCGTCGAGGACCTGGAGGAGCTGCCCGGCAGCGAGGCCGCCTGGAGCCAGTGGACGCGGGCCATGATGCGCCTCTCGCATGTCCACCTGACGCTCAAGCAGCGCGACGAGTCGGACGCGGTGCAGGTGGCGCTCCTCAAGGTCGACTCGACGCACCAGCTCGACCCGGTGCTCTACGCGCCCGGCTTCCGCGCCCACTTCGAGGAGCTGCGCCAGCGCGTGCGGACCATGCCGAAGCGCCGGCTCACGGTGACGGCGCGCGGCCGCCCCGGGACCATCTACGTGAGCGGCCGCGACATCGGCGCCACGCCGGCCACCGTCATCCTGCCGGCGGGCGTCTACCGCGTGGCCGGGGCCGCGGGCGGCCTGCGCATCCCGAGCTTCCCGGTGGACCTCACCGGCGAGGACCGGACGGTGGTGCTCGACTTCGCGCTCGCCGAGGCCATCCGCCCGGCCGCCGGCCCGGGGCTGGTGCTCGCCCCGGCGGAGCGGGCCAGCGCCATCATCCGCGCGGGCGCCTGGCTCGGCGCCGACCGGCTGGTGGTGGCGAGCCGCGCCGTGGAGGGGGAGGCGCAGTTCCTCGTCGGCGCCATCTACGACGTGCGGCGCGGCGCGCTGCTGCGCGAGGGGAGCGTCCGCATGGCCTCCGGCGGCGTGCCGGCGGGCAACCTGGGCGCGCTGGCCGCCTTCCTGCTCACGGGGCAGTCGTCGCGCGAGGTGCTCGACCGGACGCACGAGCTGGTGGCGGCGAAGCCGGGGGGGCCGAGGGTGGCGGCCGCTGGCACGCCTGCCGCCGCCCCCTCACCCCGGCCCTCTCCCCCGGTGGGGGAGAGGGAGAAGAACGTACAGGCCGCAGCCGCAGCCGCTTCGGCACCGGCTTCGGCACCGTCAACCGCATCGGTACCGGCAACCGCTCCCGCATCCGCTGCCGCTCCCGCTCCCGCTTCCGCTCCCTCGCTCGCTCCGGCCCCCTCACCCCGGCCCTCGTCCCCGGTGGGGGAGAGGGAGAAGAGCGTCCTTGCCGCTCCCGCAGCCGCACCGGCGTCGGAGAAGGGCGCGCTCGCCGCCGCGGAGGCAACGCCGAAGCCCGCGCCGGACCTCCGCCCCTCGCCGCCCGCCGTCGATCCGATCGCCGACGCCGTCAAGGTGGAGCCCGCCGGTCTTGCCGCGCGACCCGCCTGGTTCCGACCTGCCGCCTACGGCGGCGGCGCGCTGGCCGCGGTGCTCGCGCTCGTGGCGGTGCAGCAGTCGGGGCGCGCCTCGGCCGCCTACCGCGACGCGGCGTCGATGGTCTACCAGGGGCCGAGCGGCACCACGCTCAAGACCGGGTTCACCAAGGAACAGCACGACGCCGCGATCGACCGCGGCGACGGCGCCAGCCAGAGCGCGCGGCTCGCCGCCGGCGGCGCGCTCGCCTCGGCCGCCGCCTCCGGCCTGCTCGCGTGGCTGTCGCGCGACGCCGCACCCTGAGCTAGAACGCCGGGACGACCGCGGCGCCGCCGGCGCCCAGGAGGCCTCCGTGAAGCGCTTCGTCGAGACGTTCACCGTCCGCTGGGCCGACTGCGACGCCAACGGCCACCTGCGCAACACCTGCTACAGCGAGTTCGCCATCGAGGTGCGCATGGCGTACCTGAAGAAGCACGGCTTCGGCCTGCCCGAGTTCCGCGAGCACGGCGTCGGCCCGGTGCTGCTGCGCGAGGAGATCGACTACTTCCGCGAGTGCCACATGGGCGAGGAGCTGACGGTCGACTTCACCTCGCTCGGCCTCACGCCCGACGGCACCCGCTTCAAGGTGGCCCACGACATCTGGAAGCCGAACGGCAAGCAGGCGGCCCGGCTCGTCATCCACGGCGGCTGGATGCACATGGCCACCCGCAAGCTCGGCCCGCCGCCGGAGCAGCTGAAGGCGATCCTGGAGGGGGTGCCGCGCGTCGAGCCGTTCGAGGTGCTGCCGCCGCTCGGGCGGAAGGGCTAGCGCGATCCCTGATCGACCGCCCGCGCCGCGGCCACCACCGCGGCCTCGAGGCGCGTCGCCAGCTGCGGGCCGTAGTAGGAGCGCTTCGCCTCGCCGCTCCCCTCGCGGAACTTCTCCGCCGTCTCCACGTAGCCGACGTAGTCGCTCGCGAGCGAGAGCACCTCGGCGCCGGGGCCCGCCGCCTCGCGCCAGGAGCGCCCGACCGCCTCCACCGGCTCGGAGGGGGTGAAGACGAGCAGCGCGTCGCCGGCCCGCACCGCCGTCACCCGCGCCGCGGCCGGGAAGGTGCCGCCGAGGAGCGTCGCCGCCGCGGGGCGCAGCCAGCGGGGCAGG
>DASTGK010000552.1:0-11237 GCA_035719085.1 Anaeromyxobacteraceae bacterium | reverse complement strand
GCCGGGGCGGGGGCCGCGGCCGGGGCGCTCACCGCCGCGCCGCCGTGCGGGCCGGGCGGCATGGGCGAGAGGCCCGGCACCACGTTGGCGCCCGCGCCGGGGACGTTGGCCGAGACCGTGACGGCGTCGAGCGCCTTCTCGTCGATGGTGACGTTGGCCTGGTCCTTCAGCCGCTTCACCAGGTCGTCGAAGTCCTTGGTCCGCTTCTCGCGGAAGAGCTTCGAGGCGATCTGCGCCTTCACCGCGTCGAAGGGCCGGTTGATCTCCTCCTGCACGCCGGTCACCTTGACGACGTAGACGCCCTTGTCCGTCGGCAGCGGCTCGGAGATCTCGCCCGCCTTGAGCGTGAAGGCGGCGGCGGCCAGCTCCTTGCCCCAGCCCTGCTCCAGCTCCGCCTGCGACTTGTAGTTGAGGTCGCCGCCGAGCTGCTTCGTGGCCGCGTCCTCGGAGAGCTTGGTGACCGCCGCGGCGAAGGCGAGGGTGTTCTTCTTCTCCTCGGCGCGCACCGCCGCCGCCTCCTTCTTGGCGGCCGCGAGCTTCCTGGCCCGCTCCGGCGAGCCGGCCGGCGCGTTCCAGACGATGGCGGCGAGCCGCACCCGCTTCGGCTTCTGGAACTCGTCCTTGTGCTCGTCGTAGTACTTCTGCAGGTCGGCCTCGGGCACGTCCTTGGCGCCGCTCTGGTCGGCGAAGTTCTTCTGCACGAGCTTCTGGACCATGATCTTCTTGAGCGTCAGCAGCACGTCCGGGTCCTGGTCGAGCCCCTGCTTCTTGGCCTCGGCCGCCAGCACCTCGAAGCGCACCAGGTTGTCGAGGAACTCCTTCTTCCGCTCCAGCGTCGAGTAGCGCGCCCGGATGAAGGGCGACTGCTCCTCGAGCCGCGCCTTGAGCTCGTCGGCGGTGATGAGCACGCCGTTGCCCTTGGCCACGGCCGGGCCGGTCTTCTTGGGGCCCGAGTCCTGGGTGCAGGCGACGAGCGCCAGGCCAGCCAGGGCGACGGGGAGGATGCGGCGGAGCATGAGGTCTCTCCTTGGTGTGGTGGGAAGCGAGCGGACCGAAGGTCGACCGGTGACAAACGCGCCGGGCCCGGCCGCTCTTCCCCCGCGGCGAGCCGGAGCGCTGCCCGTGGCGCCGAAAAAGACCATGGAACGTCGCGGTGATCAAGGCTGCGGCGGCGCCTCGCCGTGCAGCGAGCCTGCGGCCGGGGTGAGGGGGCTGCTCCGCCATGCTATGTAGCCGGCGCTTCGCCGTGAACCCCGCTCCCGCGTCACCCATGCCGCTCCCCACCGCCACGCCCGAGCCCGCCTCGACCGACGCCCGAGCCCGGGTGCGGCGCGCCCTCGAGACCGCCCGCGCCGCCGACGTCACCGGCCTGCCGGGCGCCGCCCGCGGCCGGCTCGTCGCCGACCTCGTCGCCCCCGGCCCGGCCCGGACCCGCTGCGTCCTCGCCGTCGCCGCCGACGAGGAGGAGGCCGACCTCCTGGCGCGCGACGTCGCCTTCTTCGTCGGCGCCGCCGCCGTGCTGCGCGTGCCGGCCGACGCGGTGCTCCCCTACGACGACCTCTCGCCCGACCGCGGCGTCGAGATGGAGCGGCTCTCGGCGCTGGCCCGGCTGCACGTCGCCCCGGGGGACGTGAAGGCGGTGGTGGTCTCGGCCCGGGCGCTCGCCCGGCGCGTCGTGCCGCGCGCCGTCTTCGAGGCCGGCTCCGACCTCATCGCCGCCGGCGTCACCGTCGATCGCGACGCGCTCGCCGCCCGGCTCGTGGCGCTCGGCTACGCGCGCGTGCCGCTCGTCGAGGACCCCGGCACCTTCGCGGTGCGCGGCAGCGTGGTGGACCTGTGGAGCCCGGCCGAGGCGCGGCCGGCGCGGCTCGAGCTCTTCGGCGACGAGGTGGAGAGCTGCCGCCCCTTCGACCCGGCCTCGCAGCGGAGCGAGGAGGGGGCCGTCGAGGTGCTCATCGGCCCGGCGCGCGAGGCGCTCTTCACCGACGCCGGCAAGGCGGCCGCCAAGGAGGCGGTGCGGGCCGCCGCCGAGCGGGTGGCGAGGCCGACCTCGCGCGTGCGCGAGGTGCTCGACCAGATCGACCAGGGGCAGCCCTTCTTCGGCCTCGAGGCGCTCCTCCCCGGCTTTCACCCGGGCGGCCTCGGCACGCTCTTCGACTTCCTGCCGGCCGCCGCCGCCGCCTACGTGGACGACGCGGTGGCGGTGGACGAGGCGCTCGCCGAGCTCGACGCCGCGCTCGAGAAGGAGCACGCGGGGGCCCTGAAGCGCGAGGAGCTCTGCCTCCCGCCGGCCGACCACTTCCTGCCGCGCTCGGACGCCCTCGCGGCGCTGGGGCGGCTCCCGGTGGTGCGGCGCCACCTCGTCCACCTCGGCACCGGCGAGCCGGTCCGCTTCTCGCTCGGCGACCTGGCCGGCCTGCGCGGCGAGATCGAGGCGGCCCACGGCGACGAGGGGGCGCTGGCGCCGCTCACCCGGCGGCTCGAGGACTGGCGCAAGCGCGGCCTCACCGCGGTGGTGGCCTGCGGCACGCCCTCGGCGGCCGACCGGCTCCGGCGGCTCCTCGAGGACCGGCGCCAGTCGGCGCGCAGCCACCCGGGGCCGCTCGGCGACCCGCGCGCCCTCTACGACGCGGCCATCCACGTCCACCTCGTGCCGGGCGAGATCTCGGGCGGCTTCGTCGACGGCGAGGGGGCCTTCGCGCTCCTCTCCGACGAGGAGATCTTCGGCCACCGGGTGCGCAAGAAGGCGCGCGCCACGCGCGAGGAGCACGCCTTCGCGGCGGCCTTCCGCGAGCTGAACGAGGGCGACCTGGTCGTCCACGTCGAGCACGGCATCGCCAAGTACCTCGGCCTCACCAAGATGCAGATCCGGGGGGTCGAGGGCGACTTCCTGGTGCTCGCCTACGACGGGGCCGACCGGCTCTACTTGCCGGTCTCCAAGCTGCGCCAGGTGCAGAAGTTCACCGGCGCCTCGCCCGAGACGGTGCGGCTCGACCGGCTGGGCGGCCAGTCCTTCGCGCTGCGCAAGGCGCGGGTGAAGGAGCAGCTCCTCAAGATGGCGGCGGAGCTGCTCGACCTCTACGCCGCCCGCACCGCCCACCCGGGCCACGCCTACCCGGAGCCGGACGAGCTCTTCCGCGAGTTCGAGGCCGAGTTCCCCTGGGAGGAGACGCCCGACCAGGCCAAGGCCATCGCCGACGTCCTGAAGGACCTGCGCAAGGCGGGCGGCGGGCGCGGCCCGATGGACCGGCTCGTCTGCGGCGACGTCGGCTACGGCAAGACCGAGGTGGCCATGCGGGCCGCCATGCTGACCGTGCTCGGCAAGCGGCAGGTGGCGGTGCTGGTGCCGACCACCATCCTCGCCGCCCAGCACGAGCGCAGCTTCCGCGAGCGCTTCAAGGGCTACCCGGTGCGCGTCGAGGCGGTCTCGCGCATGAAGACGGCCGAGGAGGTGAAGCACGTCCTCAAGGAGGCGGCCGCCGGCAAGGTGGACGTGCTCATCGGCACCCACCGGCTGCTGGCCGCCGACGTCGCCTTCAAGGAGCTCGGCCTGGTGGTGGTGGACGAGGAGCAGCGCTTCGGCGTGGCGCACAAGGAGCGGCTGAAGAAGCTGCGCAAGCTCGTCGACGTGCTGACGCTCACGGCGACGCCCATCCCCCGCACGCTCCACATGAGCCTCGCCGGGGCGCGCGACCTCTCCATCATCGCCACGCCGCCGGAGGACCGGCGCGCCATCCGCACCTTCGTCATGAAGTTCGATCCGGAGGCCATCAAGGAGGCGATCGAGACGGAGCTGCGGCGCGGCGGGCAGGTCTACTTCGTCCACAACCGCGTCCGGTCGATCGGCTCGATGCAGAAGTTCCTCTCGGAGCTGCTGCCGCAGGTGCGCATCGGCGTGGCCCACGGCCAGATGGGCGAGGGGAAGCTCGAGGAGGTGATGGCCGCCTTCATCGAGAAGAAGCTCGACGTGCTGCTCGCCTCGACCATCATCGAGAGCGGCCTCGACATCCCGAGCGCCAACACCATCATCGTCAACCGGGCCGACCACTTCGGCCTGGCGCAGCTCTACCAGATCCGCGGCCGCGTCGGCCGGAGCCGCGAGCGCGCCTACGCCTACCTGCTCGTGCCGGCGCGCCGGCCGGTGACCAAGGACGCCCGCAAGCGGCTCGAGGTGCTGCAGCGCTTCTCCGAGCTGGGGGCCGGCTTCCAGATCGCCTCGCACGACCTCGAGATCCGCGGCGCCGGCAACCTGCTCGGCAAGGACCAGTCGGGCCAGATCGAGGCGGTCGGCTTCGACCTCTACACGCAGCTCCTCGACGAGGCGGTGCGCGAGCTGAAGGGCGAGCCGCCCAAGGAGGAGATCGACCCCGACGTGGCGCTGCCGGTGCCGGCCTTCATCCCCGACCCGTACATGCCGGACGTCCACCAGCGGCTCTACTTCTACAAGCGCTACGCGCAGGCCTCGACCGACGAGGAGCTGGAGGAGATCCGGGCCGAGATCGTCGACCGCTGCGGCGACCCGCCGGACGAGGTCGACGCGCTCGGCGAGGTGATGAAGGTGAAGGTGCGGCTGCGCGCGCTGCGCATCCGGGCGCTGGAGGTGGGGCCGGGCCGGATCGTGCTGACGCTCGGCGAGGGGGCGGCGCTCGACCCGTTCCTCCTCGCCAAGCAGGTGACCGCCTCGAACGGCGCCTGGCGGCTCACGCCGGACATGAAGCTCGTGGCCCGCATCGGACCGGCGCCCTCGGCGCCCGCGCCCGCCGCGAAGCCCGGGAGGCCGAAGGTGCTGCGCGGGCCGACGGGGCGGCCGATCAAGGTGGCGCCGAAGCCGCCGCCGCCCCCGGTCGCCGCCTCGCCGGCCATGGAGGCGATGGACGGGCGGGCGCTGCTCGCCTCGGCGCGGACGCTGCTCGGCGAGCTCGCGAAGAGCGCCAGGCCGGAGTGAGCCGCGCTCAGCAGCCCCCGGCCGAGGCAGGGACTATGGGTGCGCGTCTGGCCGCGCCCTTCATCGGTGTCGGGAATCGAGGTACGACCCCGTTCCTTGATCGACGCCGGGGGCGTGACTAGACTCCAAGCGGACCCTCGTCTTCACCCGGTCGATTCGTGCCCAACCTCGCGCAAAGGCTCGGAAAGTTCCCGCTCGTCGCGCTCGCGGCCCTGGCCGCGTGCGGCGGCGCGGCAGACCCGCGCCTTCCGATCCGGGACGACGCCGCACCGGCGCTCTCCACGCTCGCCTCCCCGGCCGGGCCCGGGTCGGCGCTGCTCCGCGCCGGCGATCTCGCGGGCGCCCGGGCCGCCTACGAGGCGGAGCTGCAGGCCGATCCGAGCCGGCTCGCCGCGCTCAACGACCTCGCCGTCAGCTACTACCTCGACGGCCACCTCGACGCCGCGCGCCGCCTCCTCGACGAGGTGGTGGCGACGGGCGGGGCGCGCGAGCAGCAGGCGGCGCTCGTCAACCTCGGCGAGCTCTACGCCGTCGAGGGGTACCGCGAGGCGGCGCAGGCCTACCTGGAGACGGCGCGCGGCATCGACCAGAGCCGGCCCGAGCCGCTCTACGCCCTCGCGCTCCTCGCCGACGCCCGCGGCGACGTGGCCGGCGCGCGCGCCGCCCTGCGCGACGCCGTCCGGCTCGACGACGGCGCGGCCCGGGGCGCCTTCGCCTTCGCCTTCCCCGAGGAGCGGCGCCACCTCGACGCCCTCCTCGCCGAGCACGCCGGCTGGAAGCGCCAGGCCGACGGCCTGTGGCGCGAGCTCTCCGGCGGGCGCTTCCCGGCCCTCGGCGCGGCGGCCAGCCGCCACCTCGCCGAGCCGTAGCGGAACGCGCGCGATGCCGGGGCCAGGCGGCGAGCTCGACCGACGCGAGCGCGAGGTCCTCCGGGCGCTGGTGCAGGACTACATCCAGACCGGCGAGCCGGTGGCGTCGCAGCCGCTGCTCCAGCGCCACGACCTCGACGCCTCCTCGGCCACCATCCGCAGCGTCATGAGCGACCTCGAGGCGCTCGGCTTCCTGGAGAAGCCGCACGCCTCCTCCGGGCGCATCCCCACGGCGCGCGGCTACCGGCTCTACGTCGACACGCTCCTCAAGGTCCGCCCGCCCACGCCGGCCGACCGCGACCGGATCGTGGCCCTGACGCACGAGACGCCCGACGTCTCGCGGCTGCTCGAGGGCACCGCCGACCTGCTCCACTCGCTCTCGCACCACGCCGGCGTCGTCACCACGCCGCGCGCCCGGGTCGATCCGGTGCGCCAGGTGGAGTTCGTGCGGCTGCGCGAGAACCGGGTGCTGGCGGTCTTCGTCTCCGAGGCCGGCATCGTGACCAACAAGCTCGTCCAGCTCGACTTCAGCATGGAGCCGGCCGAGCTGGAGCGGGCCGCGGCCTACCTGACCGGGCGGATCCAGCAGGCGGCCGGCGCCGCCGCCAGCCTCGCCACGCTGCGCGAGAAGATCCTGGAGGACATGCGGGCCGACCACACCGCGCTCCACGGCCTCATGCAGAAGGCGCTCTCGCTCGCCGAGCAGGCGCTGGCGCCGCCGGCCGAGGAGCCGGAGCGGGTGCTCGTCGACGGCGAGGAGAGCTTCCTCGACGCCCCGGAGTTCGCCGACGTGCAGAAGGCGCGGGCGCTCCTGCGCGCCTTCACCGAGAAGGACCGGATCCTGCGGGTGCTCGACCGCGTGCTCCTGGCGCAGGAGGTCCAGATCTTCATCGGCGCCGAGAGCGAGCTCGCCACCGTCCCCGACGTCTCGGTGGTGGCCGCCCCCTACGGCCGCGCCGGCAAGGTGCTCGGCACGCTGGCCGTGGTCGGGCCGACGCGCATGAACTACGCCCGCGTCATCCCGCTCGTCGACCTCACCGCCCGGGAGCTGTCGCGGGCCCTCGACCTGCGCTCCGACGGCTGACGTCGCCGTGACTCCCCCGGGGGGCCGCCGCGGCCCCGGGGGCCGTCGCGGCGTCGCTTGTCCGGGCCGCCGGCGCTATGACAGAATGCAAAACCCTGGCCCGCCATGGACATGGCGCGGGCCGGGCCTCCAGATCGATCCTGAGAAACGGGCTCCATGGGCGACAGCCAGGAAAAGGGGAAGTTTCAGGCGGACATCCCGGACGACGCCGTCAGCGAGGCGCTGCGCTCGGTGGAGCGCGTGGCCCGCGAGGGCGCGGGCGAGGAGGAGCCGGCCGTCGAGGTCGACCCCTCCGACGCCTCCGATCCGGCCGCCGAGGCGGCGCGCCTGAAGCTCGAGCTCGAGCTCTCGCAGGCGCTCGGCCGCGAGTCGCAGAAGAAGCTCGAGGACCTGCACGACCGCTGGCTGCGCGCCGTGGCCGACCTCGAGAACTACAAGAAGCGGGCGCAGAAGGAGCGCGACGACGTCCAGAAGTTCGGCGTCGAGAAGGTGGTGAAGGACCTGCTGCCCGTGCTCGACAACCTCGACCGGGCGCTCGCCGCGGCCGCGGCCGACGACCCGCTCGTCGACGGCGTGAAGCTGGTGCGCGCCTCCTTCGAGCAGGCGCTCGGGCGCCACGGCGTGAAGCCCTTCAGCGCGCTCGGCCAGCCCTTCGATCCGGCCCGCCACGAGGCGCTCCTGCAGGTGCCGAGCGCCGACGCCGCGCCGGGGACGGTGGTGCTGGAGCACGCGCGCGGCTTCACGCTCCACGAGCGGCTGCTCAGGCCGGCCAGGGTCGGGGTGGCGGTGGCGCCGGCGCCGAAGACGGACGGGGAGGGCGGGGGCGCCTAGGACGCGCCGCCGGGGGAGTCACATGGGCAAGGTCATCGGCATCGATCTCGGCACCACCAACAGCTGCGTCTCCGTGATGGAGGGGGGCGAGGCGATCGTCATCCCCAACAGCGAGGGCTCGCGCACCACGCCCTCGATGGTGGCCTTCACCGAGGGGGGCGAGCGGCTGGTGGGCCAGATCGCCAAGCGGCAGGCCATCACCAACCCCGAGTCGACCATCTACGCGGTGAAGCGGCTCATCGGCCGCAAGTTCGACGACCCCGAGGTGAAGCGCTCGGCGGGGCTCGTCGCCTACCGCGTGGCCGCCGCCGACAACGGCGACGCCTGGGTCGAGACCGGCGGGCGCAGCTACAGCCCGGCCGAGGTCTCGGCCATGGTCCTCGCCAAGATGAAGCAGACGGCCGAGGACTACCTCGGCGAGCCGGTGACCGAGGCCATCGTCACCTGCCCGGCCTACTTCAACGACGCCCAGCGCCAGGCCACCAAGGACGCCGGCCGCATCGCCGGCCTCGACGTGCTGCGCATCATCAACGAGCCGACGGCCGCGGCGCTCGCCTACGGCATCGACAAGCAGCAGGCCGGCAAGAGCGAGAAGGTCGCGGTCTACGACCTGGGCGGCGGCACCTTCGACATCACCATCCTGGAGCTCAACCAGGGCGTCTTCGAGGTGAAGGCCACCAACGGCGACACCTTCCTCGGCGGCGAGGACTTCGACCAGCGGCTCATCGACTGGCTGGCGCGCCGCTTCAAGGAGCAGACCGGCATCGACCTGAAGAAGGACCGCATGGCGCTGCAGCGGCTCAAGGAGGCCGCCGAGCGGGCCAAGCACGAGCTCTCCAGCGCCGCCGAGACGGAGGTGAACCTCCCGTTCATCACCGCCGACCAGGGCGGCCCGAAGCACCTCGCCGAGACCATCGACCGCGCCACGCTCGAGGAGCTGGTGGGCGACCTCGTCGAGCGGACCGTCGAGCCGTGCAAGCTGGCGCTCAAGGACGCCGGCCTCGGCGCCCAGCAGCTCGACACCGTCATCCTGGTCGGCGGCATGACGCGCATGCCGAAGGTGCAGGAGGTGGTGAAGCGCTTCTTCGGCAAGGAGCCGCACAAGGGCGTCAACCCCGACGAGGTGGTGGCGGTCGGCGCCGCCATCCAGGGCGGCGTGGTCAAGGGCGAGGTGAAGGACGTCCTCCTGCTCGACGTCACCCCGCTCTCGCTCGGCGTCGAGACGGCCGGCGGCGTCTTCACCAAGATCATCGAGAAGAACACCACCGTCCCCTGCAAGAAGTCGCAGGTCTTCTCCACCGCGGTGGACAACCAGCCGCTCGTCTCGGTCCACGTGCTCCAGGGCGAGCGCGAGATGGCCGCCGACGACAAGACGCTGGCCCGCTTCGAGCTCGTCGGCATCCCGCCCGCGCCGCGCGGCGTCCCGCAGATCGAGGTCACCTTCGACATCGACGCCAACGGCATCGTGCACGTGTCGGCCAAGGACCTCGGCACCGGCAAGGTGCAGAACATCCGCATCACCGCCTCCTCCGGCCTCACCGAGGAGGAGATCCAGCGGATGGTCAAGGACGCCGAGTCGAACAAGGCCGACGACAAGGTGAAGAAGGAGCTCGCCGACCTGCGCAACAACGCCGAGGGGCTCATCTACACCACCGAGAAGAGCCTCGAGGAGTACTCGAGCGCCCTGAAGCCCGAGGACCTGGAGGAGATCCGGGCCGACCTCGAGGCGCTGAAGGGCGTGCTCGGGGCCGGGGACGCCCCGGCCATCAAGGAGGGGCTCGCCCGGCTCGAGGGGAGCGCCTACCGCATCGCCGACGCCATCTACGCCCAGCAGGGCGGCGCCACCTAGCGGCACTCCAGGGCGCGCCGCTTGTCAGGCCCGAACGAGGCGTTACATTGCCGCCGGCCGCTCCCGGCCGCCGCCCGAAAGGCCTGAAGGCACTTGGACAAGCGCGACTACTACGAGGTGCTCGGCGTCGGGCGCGACGCCGACGAGCAGTCCCTGAAGAGCGCCTACCGGCGGCTGGCCCACCAGTACCACCCGGACAAGAACCCGGGCGACAAGGCGGCCGAGGAGAAGTTCAAGGAGATCTCCGAGGCCTACGCCGTCCTCTCCGACGGCGAGAAGCGGGCCCGCTACGACCAGTTCGGCCACGGCGGCGGCGCCGGCTTCGACCCGTTCGGCTTCGGCGGGGCGGGCGCCGGCATCAACGACATCTTCGGCGAGATCTTCGGCGAGATGTTCGGGGGCGGCGGCGCGGCCGGGCGGCGCCAGCGCCAGCGCACCCGCGGCAACGACTTCCGCTACCACCTCGAGCTCACCCTGGAGGAGGCCGCCTTCGGCGCCGCCAAGGTGCTCGAGATCCCGAAGCCGAGGCGCTGCGAGGCCTGCAAGGGCTCGGGCGCCAAGCCGGGCACCGGCCCCAAGACCTGCCCCACCTGCCACGGCTCGGGCGAGCTGCGGCTCACCCAGGGCTTCTTCTCCATCGCCCGCACCTGCCACCACTGCCAGGGGTCGGGCCAGGTCATCGTCGACAAGTGCCCGGCCTGCGCCGGCGCCGGCTCGACGCGCGACGTCGTCCGGGTCGAGGTGAAGATCCCGCCCGGCGTCGACACCGGCACCCGCGTCCGCTCCACCGGCGACGGCGAGCCGCCCCCGGTGCCGCATGGCCAGCCGGGCGACCTGTACGTCGTCATCCAGGTGAAGGAGCACCCGCTCTTCCGGCGCGAGGGGACCGAGATCCTCTGCGAGGTGCCCATCTCCTTCACCCAGGCGGCGCTCGGCGGCACCATCGACGTGCCGACGCTCGACGGCCCGGTGAAGCACAGGATCCCGCCCGGCACGCAGTCCGGCACCACCTTCCGCCTGAAGGGGCGCGGCGTGCCGGTGCTGCAGGGGAGCGGCCGCGGCGACCAGCACGTCGCGGTGGTGGTGGAGACGCCGACCAAGCTCTCGCGCGAGCAGCGCGAGCTGCTCGAGAGGTTCGCCGAGCTCTCCGGCGAGGAGACCAACCCGCACGCGCGGAGCTTCTGGGACAAGGCGGCGGAACTGTGGCGGGAGCCGAAGAAGAAGCGGTAGAACTTGCCGCCGATGCGCTCCCCCACCTCGCCTCGCGCCCTCGCCGCCCTCCTCGCCGCCCTCGGCCTCGCCGCCTGCGCCGCCCCCCGCGTGGTGGTCCGCGGCCAGGAGGTCGCCCCGGCGGAGGCGGACGCGCTGGTCCGGCACGAGCTGGACGCGCTGCGCGCCTCCACCGCCTCGCTGCCGCCCGCCGACCGGGCCGCCCGGCTCGAGGCCTTCGCCGCCCGCTACCCGGGCGTGCCCCTCGCCGCCGGCGCGCTCCACGAGGCGGCGCGGGCCTGGCTCTCGGCCGGCGACGCCCAGAAGGCCTCCTCGGCCCTCGGGCGGCTCCTCGTCGAGCACCCGCTCTACCCGGACGCCACGCTCGCCAAGTACGACCTCGCCCTCACCGACGTGGCGCTCGGCCGGGCTCGCGACGGCCTCTCCACC
>DASTGK010000551.1:0-20269 GCA_035719085.1 Anaeromyxobacteraceae bacterium | reverse complement strand
CCGGGCCGCGGCCGGCGCCAGGGCGACGCCCAGGACCGCGGCCGCGAGGGCGAGCGGGAGGGCGCGCGCGCGGCTCACGGTGGACCGCTCCTTAGGGACCGCGCGCGGCGGTGGCGGGCGCGCCGGAAGTCCCCTCGCCGGCCAGGCCGCGCAGGATCTCGGCCACCGCCTGCGGCGGCGCGTCCGGCCGGACCTTGCTCCAGTGGCGGGTGCGCGCGTTGCCGACGATGAAGGCGGTCGAGTGGTCGCTCGGATCGTCGGACCAGGAGCCGAGCTTGGTGAGCACCGCGGCCACGTCGGCCTTCGCGCCGGTCAGGTAGGTCCAGCCCGGCCCCTCCGCCTGGTGCTTCGCCGCGAAGGCGCGCAGCGCGGCAGGGGTGTCCTGGTCCGGGTCGACGCTCACCGCCACCACCTGCACCTCCCCGCCGAAGAGCGGGCCGAGCTCCGCCTTCACGCGGGTGAGCTTGGCCATGATGAGCGGGCAGGCCTCGTTGCAGGTCGTGAAGATGAAGGCGAAGCAGGTCACCTTGCCGGCCATGACGTCGCTGTAGAAGCGGACCTTCCGGCCGTCCTGGTCGACCAGCACCGTGTCGGTGAAGTAGTCGCGCGCCCGCTGCTCCTGCGCCGCCTCGCCGGCGGCCGCCTTGGCCGGGGCGGCGGGAGCGGGCCTGGAGGGGGTCCCCTCGGCGGCGAGGGCTGGGGCGGCGGCCGCGAGGAGGAGCGCGGCGAGGGCGTGGCGGGCCGGCATGGCTAATTCCTCGCGGTGGCGGCTGCGGCGGCGCGGGCGGCGGCGAGCGCGTCCACCGCGGCGAGCAGCCGGTCCGGGTCGGGGTAGCCGTTGAAGCGGTGGAAGCGGCCGGTCCGGCCGTCGCCGACGATGACCACCGGCGCGTGCTCGGCGTAGCTGGCGGTGTAGGCGCCCAGCCCCTTCAGCACCGCCTCGACGTCGCCGGTGGCGCCGGTCAACCAGGTCCAGCCGTCGCGCGCCTTGAACCGGGCGCCGAAGGCCCTGAGCCGCTCCGGCGTGTCGCGCGCCGGGTCGATCGAGACCGAGACGAGCCGCACCTCGCGCCCCAGCCGGTCGCCCAGCTTCTCCTGCAGGCGGGCCAGCTTGGCCGAGAGGATGGGGCAGACCGTGGTGCAGGTGGTGAAGATGAAGTCCATCACGACGATCCGGTCGCCCACCACGTCGCGGGCGAAGCGGCGCGGCGCGCCCTGCTCGTCGAGGAGCGGCGCGTCGACCAGCTCCACCGCCGCCACCGGCGGCAGCGCGGAGGGCGCGACCGGCTCCCCCGCCAGCTCGGTCATGCCGGCCGGGAGCGGCGCCTCGCCGGCCTGGCCGGGCTTCCCGTGGCAGCAGGGCTTCGGCGCGGCGGCCGCCGGCTCCTCGGCGCGCACCGACTGGGCCACCAGGAGCGCCGCCGCCACGGCGGCGAGGAGCGCGAGCCCCATCGGACTACGGAGCGTTGCGGGCATGTGCCCCCTCCTTCTGCGGCCCGGCCGCGGGCGCGGCCACCTGGATGGTGCGGAACGGCACCTCGTTGGCGGCGACGTGGATCGACGCGACCGAGACGAAGACGTAGTAGACGCCGGCGGCCTGGAGCGGCACGGTCGCCCGGTAGATCCCCTGCCCCTCCTCGCGCGCGAAGGTCTGGCGCCGGTCGCGCCCGGGCACGGCGTAGGAGGAGACGAGCACGTCGCCGAGGCCGGTGCGGGGCTCGCGGGTGCGCGCGTCGGTGAGCCGGAAGCGCACCTCGAGGGGCCGGGCCGACGCCACCTGCCACGGCAGGTCGAGGAACTCGACCGACAGGCCGGCCTTCTGGGCCAGCGCCGGGTTGGCCGCCGCGTCGGCGCCGAAGCAGTGGAGCACGCGCGGGTTGTCGAGCAGGAAGGCGACGTCGTAGTGGCCCGCCGCCGGCAGCCGCAGCTTCCCGGTGTAGACGCCCGGCGACACCTCCTTGAGGCTCCGGTCCACCACGCCGACCGCCTGCACCCGGTGGCCGTAGCTGCCGTAGCTGCCCATGGGGGAGTTCATGCCTTCCATGTAGAAGTAGCTGTTGCCGTCGGCCGGGTTGACGACGAAGACGGCCGCCTCGGTGGAGGCCGGCGAGATCGAGTCGGCCAGCCCCAGCTCGCCCGCCGCCATGGGCGCCCCCGTGCCGGCGCCGAAGGACTGGACCGTCGGCTTCTTCCCCTCGGCCAGGCTGAGCAGGTTGACGAGCTTCACCTGCTCCGAGTCGAGCAGCCGCACGTAGGCGAAGGCGCGCGTGAAGCTCACCTGGTAGGGCTTGCCGCCCACCGGGATGACGTGCGCCACCTTGTTGGCGGCGGCGTCGATCGCGTAGACCGCGTTCTCGGCCGGGTTGACGACGAGCCCCCAGCGGCCATCCTGCGAGAAGCGCATGGGGCCGAGCCCCGGCGCCGCGGCGATGCGCGCCGTCACCTGCAGCGTGGCCGGGTCGATGGCCAGCACCTGCCCGCGCTTCGCCTCGGCCACGTAGACCGTGCGCGAGAGCGGCGAGGTGGCGATCGAGATGGGCACGCCGCCCACCTCCAGGTCCTTCACCTTGGCCAGCTTCGCCACGTCGACCACCGTGACGGTGCCCGACTCGCGGTTGGTCACGAAGGCGTGGCGGCTGTCGGGCGAGAAGGCCAGCTCGTGGTGGCCGCGCCCGGTGGCCACCGTGCCGGCCACCTTGGAGGTGGCGAGGTCGATGACGGTGACGCCGCTGTCGCGCGCCGACGCCGCGTCGTTGCCGACCCACAGGTAGCGGCCGTCCGGCTGGATGGCGACGCGCGTCGGGCGCTCGCCGGCGGGGATCGACTCGAGCACCTTGAAGGCCTCGGCGTCCACCACCGCCACCTCGCCGGCCTTGGGCATCGAGACGTAGAGCCGCTTGTCGTCGGCCCCCCTCGCCCAGTCGGCGCCCGGGCGCTTCAACACCACGGTGGCGTAGAGGCTGGTGTTGCCGGTCATGCTCACGACCGGGTCGATGACCGAGATGCTCGGGTCCTGGTTGAGCAGCAGCAGGTAGTAGCTGTTCAGGTCGACCATCGGCCGGATGCCGACCACGCCCTTCAGGTAGAGGCCGATCTTCTCCTTGCACTCCCGCTGCTCGCCGGCCCGGCCGGCGACGACGTTGGCCATGTCGAGCCAGGCGGCCGGCTTGAGGCCGGGCACCGGCTTGCCGCTCGCCGCGTCGGTCATGCTGAAGCGGATCTCGGCGTAGTCCCCCTCGAGGAGCGGCGCCGGCGTGGCGGAGGTCTCGCCGGCCCGCCGGAGCGAGAAGTCGACCACCACGCCGTCGCGCACCACCCGGCCGGGCGACTCGGCGGCCGGCGCCGGGCTCGTCGCGGCCGGAACGTTCGATGCGGGAGCCGGCGCCGAGGTCTCGGCGGCCGCCGCCTGGGCGGGACCGGTCGCGGCGACCATCAGGGTCACCGCCGCGGCGGCACGAACCCATCCGAATTCACGGACGTTCTTCACGGAGCCCTCCACTTCGTGACCAAAGGTTGCGTCCGGCATGCAGCGGGCGTGAGTCCTTGAAGCGAGGGACGGCCGGACACCACCTGCGAAGGGGTGATGCCCGGCCGTCTCGACGTCGCAGCCTACCTGCGCCTACTTCGTCACCCTGAGCAGCGACCAGAGTCCCGAGGTGTTGCCGAAGCCGGCCCGGTCGTGGAACAGGTAGTCACCGGGCACCGCGTTGGAGCCGCCCGCGCTCGGGAGCACGAGGTCGAAGTGCGCGGCCGGCGCGACCAGGTCCTGCGCGCCCATGGCGAAGCTGAGCGGGTTGTCGCCGAGCGCCCTGGAGCCGACCTCGAACCCGGCCATCGTCGGGTAGAAGCCCATCGGCAGGCAGTTGCCCGGGATGCCCAGGTAGCTGGAGCCGGGGCAGACGTACGGCGCGCGCTGCCAGGCGTGGCCGTGGAGCGTGAACGTGGAGGCTCGCGGCGCGCCGGCCGGCTCGAGCAGGTGCATCCGGAACGGCGTGCCCGCCTTGGCCATGAAGACCGGGGTGGCCGGGTCGCCGTTCACGCCCGCCAGGCCGTTGGAGTAGGCCTCGTGCGCGTTCGGGATCTTGGCCAGGCTGTTGGGGCCGGTGAAGGGCGTGTTGGGCGCGACGCCGAACCGGAACCACATCGGCTCGGAGCCGTAGTTGATGCCCATCTGGCCCGAGTCCTCGGCGTCCTCGGCCACGGAGCCCTCGGCCGCGATCTCCTCGGCCGCCGCCCCGTCGCCGTACCGGTGGGAGAGCCCCTTCTGCACGATGGCGGTGAAGTCGCGGAAGAGGCCGCCGTTGACGGTGGCCGAGGCCCGGGTCTGGCGCAGCACGCCCGGGGTGGCGGTCTGGTGGTCGGCCACCAGGTCGGTCTCGGTCCAGGTGGCGCCGGGCGGCTGGATGACGAGCCCGGCGACCATGCCCTTCTGCCCCTGCTTGACGGCGTCGGCCGGCATGACGTTGGCGCCACCGAACTCCACTGGCGTGGCGACGAGCGTGATGCTCGAGCCGGTGCCCGGCAGGAAGCTCAGGTCGCCGGCGTACCAGCGGGCCGTCCCGACCGACCCCGGCGCCACCACCGAGCCGCCGAGGGGGTTGGAGCCGACCACGACGCCGCCGCCGCGCTCGATGTCGAAGGCCACCAGGCTCGGCTGCAGGCCGGCGTAGCTGGAGGGCCGGATGAGGTTGTTGTTGAACGTCGTCACGCCCTGCGGGTTGGCCGCGTCGCGGGCGACGATGGGCGGCAGGTGCTTCCAGCCGGCCAGGTCGGGCGCGACGGCCGGCAGCCGGTTGCGGAGCGTCACCGAGAGGCACTCGCCGGCCGCCGCGCGCAGCACCAGCGGCTCCACCGGCGCGCCGTCGCGCAGCTTGACGGTGCAGGTGAAGAGCGTCGGGTCGACGATCTTGGTCTGCGCGCCCGCGACGTTCTTGAGGCAGCCGGAGCTCGTCGGGTCGACCGGGACGAGGTCCGCGGTCTTCACGAACATGAGGGCGGTCGGGTCGTGCAGCGGGCCGACGTGCGACGGCGTGGTGATGGGCGGGCCGCCGTTGTCCGGGAAGACGGTCGCCCCCTGGAGAAACGTGGACCGCGGGTTGTAGACGAGCGTGCCGCCGGCGGCGTTGACCGCGCCGCCCACGTGCATGGTGGCCGAGGCGTCGGCCGGCACGAGCGTGGCGCCCGTCAGGTTGGGCAGCACCTGGTTGGCCGCGACCGCCGTCACGTCGAAGGCGCGGACCGTGGCCGTGGTGGGGCAGACGCCGCTGAAGCTGGCCGCGTTGGCCACCGAGAGGCCGGTGGTGCTGTTGGGCAGCTGGAACAGGTCGCCGCGCGAGTTGCGGTAGGTCCGCATCAGGCCCCAGACGCCGCTCCAGTAGCCGTCGAAGCCGGCGTCCATGGTGTAGGCGTAGTCGGCCGTCTGGCCGGCGCGGAGCAGCGGCAGCACCGGGCTCGCCAGCGTGAACTGCTCGGAGATGCCGGCGTGCTGCGAGCTGCGCCAGCCGGAGGTGGGCGAGAAGCCGTAGCCCGAGCCGCCCTGCAGCCACTTCATGCCGAAGATGGAGGCGTTGTGCGACTCCTCGTCGCCGCCCGCCTGGATCTTCACGCGGACGCGGTCGCCGAAGTAGGCGCGCATCATGGGGGTGAAGGGATCGCCCGGCGCCACGCCCGCGGCGTTGATGGGCGGCGGGAAGAGCGTGCCGGCGATGTTGGTGCCGGCCTGCGGCTGCACGTTCAGCTCGGGGATGCGCCGGTCGATGCGGCTCTGCAGCGCGAAGGCCAGGTCACCGGCGGCGCCGTCGGCCTGGGCGCCCGGCTTGCCGTCCGGGCCGAGCTTGGCCGGGTCGTAGATCCGCAGCCCCACCGGCTCGTTGCGGTAGTTGACCACCAGGTAGCCCGGGTCGTCGGCCGAGATGGCCTCGGGGCACGGGCGCGGCGAGCCGTTGGGGCAGGTCGCCGAGAGGACGAGCAGGTCGGGGAACGGCGTGGCCGCCTGCACCTTGACCGACGGATTGACCGCGTCGCGGAAGGTGGCGGCGGTGGGGCCGGCCGCCAGGCCGCCGTTCTGGTCGCGCCCGACGTACACGCCCGGCTTGTAGGCGTGCTGGAAGTCCGAGTACTCGAAGTAGAACTCACGGTGGCTGTCGTTCTGGCCGTCGCCGTCCAGGTCGCCGGTGAGGATGGCCGCCTGCCAGCTCGTCGGGCCGCCGTCCTTGCGGGTGGCCGGGTCGTAGAGCTTCTTGCCGGTCTCGTTGTGGACCCAGGTCGAGCCGGGCGGCTCGTTCAGCACGGTGGCGTAGAGGCCGACCTGCTGGTGGGTCGAGGGGCCGAAGTGGTCGTGGGTGAAGATGATGCCCAGGCCGCGGTGCACGCCGGCGGCGTTGACCACCGGGTCGGAGAACCAGCGCTGCAGCGTGGTGCGGGCACCCTTCCACTCCGCCTTGCCGTACTGCCCGAAGAACGGGTGGTCTTCGGCCTTGAGCGGCGTGTTGGCCGGGCGGTTGGCCGCGTCGGCGGGGTTTCCGGCGCCGGTCGGGTTGAAGGCGTTGATCGCGGCGATGCGCTCCTGCACCGCGCCGGGCGAGAGCGTGCCGTCCTCGTAGTTCCAGCCGTTGCCCGAGCCGTCGGTGGTGGTGAGGTCCCACTTCGGCAGGTGGATGTGCTGGCCGATGATGTCGGTCGGCGTCCGCACCTGGTAGTCGTCGAGCTCGAAGGTCGTCGGCACCAGGTTGGTGTGCGAGTACATCGTGCAGTCGAAGGTGTTCATGCGCATCACCAGCGGCTCCGGCGGGCGCGCCTTGGTGATGGTCGGCACGGCGTCCTCCCACAGGCTGATGATCCGCTCCTGCGGGTAGTGGTAGCCGAGCTTGTTGAGGACGGCGTCGAACTGGATGTTGGCGCCCTTGTAGACGCGCGGCGAGTCGGCGTTGAAGGGCGACCTGCCGGTGGTGCCGAAGCCGCCCTTGGCGTCGAAGAACTGGCCGGTGACGTTGGCCTTGAGGACGTTGCCGAGGTCGTCGATGCAGGGCTCGTGGAAGGGCGCGCCCGGGACCGGCCGGCCCGAGCCGTTGGTGGTGAAGCCCGCGGGCGAGACGGCGCCCGCCAGGTCGACCGACGAGGTCGGGTGGTGGCGCACGGCGTGGTACGCCATGGCCACCTTCTCGATGTCGGTGCCGTCCTCCGGGTACCAGTAGGGCTTGGCCTTCAGCACCTCCTTGGCGAAGGAGAGCGGGCTCTCCTCGCTGTGGACGCAGGCGGCGCGGCTGGCCGCCGTGGTGCAGCCGGCGGCGGCGTAGCCCTCGAGCGTGTGGCGCGGCAGGCCGCCGTCCCAGCCGCCGTTCTGCGCGTTGGCCTTGTCGAGCGCCATGTCGAGCGGCGGCGTGGTGGAGCGCTGGCCCATGGTGTGCTCGACGCCGCCGATCCAGAACGGGAAGCCGGGGTTCTTGATGCCGGTCGGGTTGAGCGTCGGGTGGGCCTCGCCCGCCGCGGTGTCGGTCCGGTCGACGAAGGCGTTGGAGCCGAGGGTGACGCCGCCCTCGACCTTGGGCACCACGGCGACGCGGCCCGGCATGGGCGCCATCCCCTTGCCCGGCAGCGGCACGAGCGCCGGGATGGGCGTGCCGGCCACGATCTCGCCGTCCGGCAGCGCGCGCACCGGCGCGGTGACGGCGCCGGTGGCGGCGTCGACGGCCGAGGCGGCCGGCTGGCCGTCCTGCAGCGCCCACGGGGTGGCGTGGTAGCCGGCGCCGCTGACGGCCAGCTTGGTGCCCGGCTCGAAGACGTCGTGGTGGCGCCACAGCTCCCACATGCCCTGCGCGAAGTGCGGGTAGAAGTGGCAGTGGAAGATGGCGTCGCCGGCGCTCTTGTTCCGGTTGCCCGAGCCGCCGAAGTTGATCTCGTAGGTGTAGCCCGAGCCGGGGCCGATGCCCTGCGCGTCGAGGTAGTTCGAGTTGTCGTCGTTCGGGCTGAAGAGCCACTGGTGGTTGTGCAGGTGGAAGATGTGGTGTTCCTTGCCCGTGTGGAGGTTCCGGAACTTCACGAAGTCGTTGATGTAGCTGTGGTGCACGTTGGACGGGTCGTCCGGGTAGAAGGCCTTGGTGGCCTTCGGCCCGATGGCGGCGCAGGCGCCGGTGCCGGGGGCCACGCCGGGAGCGCAGGCCTCGAGCCCCAGGTTGGCCGGCCTGTCGACCACCATGGCCGGGTCGCCCACGGCGTGCGCGCTGAGGAAGAACTCCTCGTAGGCGCAGTCGAGGCAGTCGTGCATCGGCCCGACGCCGAGCCGGTTGGCGATGATCTCGGAGCCGACGCCGCCCGAGCCGTAGTTGATCTGGAAGACGTCACCGACGGCGTGGAGCGTGTGCTTCAGCACCGGGTCCAGGTAGAAGCGCGGGAAGGCGTTCGACACGGCCATCTCGTCGTGGAAGACGACGGTGAACTCGCGGAACGGCTCGAGCCGGTTCGGCACGGTCGGGTTGCGCAGGCCCACCTTCTCGAGCGGGTACGGCGCGTTCGGCCCCGAGGGCCAGCTGCCGTCGGCCTGCGGGCCGGTGACGACGGCGTTCAGATCGGAGTGGACCAGACGGGTCCCGTCGAGCATCGCCAGGATGGGCCGGCCGGCCTTGCCCTCGCTGATCCAGGGCTCGGTCGAAGGGTACCGGGCGGCGTAGTCGATGACCGGCTGGCCGGTCGGCGTCGTCAGCGGCGCGCCGGTGGCGTCGGCGCGCGTGGCGAGCCGCAGCTCCTCCTCGGTCACCTGGCTCCGGTAGAAGCTCGCGCCCGGCGGCTCGACGTTGACCGCCGCGAACATGCCGTTGGCGCTGTTGCCGGCGGTGCCGTCGCTGCCGAAGGTGGCGCCGTGGCTGGTGACGAGGAAGGTCCCCTCCTTCGGCGCGTAGTAGGTGTAGGTGGCGGAGCCGCCCGGGGCGACCAGGCTGCTCGCGTTCTGGCCGACGAAGGAGGCGTCGTCACCGGCCCCACCGAAGAGCTCGAGCCCCTGGGCGTGGAAGCCGGCCATGCGGTCGGCCACCTGATCGTCCACGACCAGGTTGAACGCCTGCCCGTCGATGGCCTTCGGGAAGGGGTTGGCGGCCGGCGCCAGCAGGTTCTGGAAGGAGACCGCCAGGCAGTCGCCGGCGGCGACCCGGAGCACCAGCGGTCGCGGCCGCTTGTCGGGGCGCAGCGCCACCGCGCCGGCCGCCGGCACGCCGCCCATCGTGAGCGGCTTGCCGGTGAGGTCGACCACGTCCTCGCGCAGCGCGAAGATGATGCCGTTCACGTTCTGCGCGCCGAGGCGGTTGAACATGAGCGGCTGGTCGAGCGCGATCACGCTCGCCTGGACCGTGCGGGCGCACGTCACGGCGGCCGCCGCCGGCTCCGCCGCGAGCGTCAGCGCCACCGCCAGGGCGACGCTGCTCGCCACGGCGACGCGCCCTCCGGGGGCGCCCGCTCGATGCTGCGTCGACCGACTGGAGCCATTCCCATGCTTCGAAGCACTCATTGACCGACCCTCCGGGGGATGAGTCACCTTGCGAATTGCAGGTGCGCACCCAGGCGCAGGTCGGCCCAGTCACATGGTCACGGGTGACCCAGATCAAGTCCCTCGCGCCAAGCCATCATTCTGACTGAGGCCCGGTGGAGGAATTTCCGATGACGAGGCGGCCCTTCACGTCTCGTCGTAGGACGCTCGTCATGTGGCGCCGGGGCGCCACCCGCGCCGTGTCCGGGCCGAAAAGGACAGTCGGCACGCCCCCGAAGCGACGATTCGACTCACCGTGCCGGCCGATCCCGCCAAAACGGAGCGTTCTGGTCGCAGCGGCGAGCGGTTTCGGGCGCCCGTCGCACCCGCCGGCAGGCCGCGCCCATGGGCGGCTAACTTGGGGCTCGGAGGAACTTCCTACCCGCCGCGGCTCGCGCCGTCGTCGGCCGCGATAAGTCCGAGCACCGGCACGTCGGCCTCGCAGAAGTCGAACCGCTCGAGCGCACCGGCCGGCGCCCACTCGAGCGCTGCCACGCCGATGGCCCGAGGGACGGCGCCGTCGCCGAGCCGGCAGGCGTAGAAGGCCAGCTCCACCTCCAGATCGGGGTAGCGGTGGCGGTGGCGCAGGATGAGGTGGCCCACCTCGACGGCGCAGCCGAGCTCCTCGGCGATCTCGCGCCGCAGGGCGTCCGGCTCCCCCTCCCCCGGCTCGACCTTCCCGCCGGGGAACTCCCACTGGCCGCCCCGCTCGGCCTCGTCCAGGCGCCGGGAGATCAGGATCTCCCCGCCCCGGCGGACCACGGCGGCGACCACCCGGACCTGCCGCACGGCGAGCCCCTAGCGGAGTTCGAGCGCCAGCAGCCGGCCGGCGTTGGAGAGGACGTAGGCCCGGCCGCCGGCGAGCGCCGGCGAGGCGGCCACGCCGTCGCCCGGATCGAGCACGCGCATGATCCGGCCGGTCGCCAGCTCCACGAACAGGAGGCCGCCCGTCCCCGCCGGCACGAGCAGCCAGCGGCCGGCGACGCGCGGCTCGCCGCCGGGCGTGCCGGAGAGCGGGACGGTCCAGAGCACGCGGCCGTCGAGCGGCGAGAGCGCGACCACGCTCGACGAGCTGACGCAGACGAGCGCGGCGGGCGCGAGGACCAGCCGGGAGGCGTCGGGCGTCAGGAACTGCCAGAGCGGCTTGCCGGTGGCGGCGTCGAGCGCCACCACCGCGCCCGAGTAGGCGGCGGCGAAGAGCTTGCCGCCGGCGAGCACGAGCGAGTCGACGTCCTGGTAGGTGCCGGCCGGCGCCACCTGGCGCTCCCAGCGGACGGCGCCGGTGGCCGCGTCGAGCGCCGCGACGGTGCCGTCGGAGTAGCCGGCGTAGACCAGCCCCAGGCCGGCCGCCACCGCGGCGGCGCCGCGGATGGTGAAGCCCTCGCGCGGCTCGCGCCGGTGGTGCCACTTCCAGGCGCCGGTCTTGGCGTCGACGGCGAAGACGGTGTCCTGCAGGCTGGCCACGTAGACGGTCCCGCCCGACACGAGCGGCCGGGTGCCGAGCTGCTCCTTGGCGTCGTAGCGCCAGCGCTCCGCGCCGCTGCCGGCGGCGAGGGCGTAGAGCCGCCCATCGTTGGAGGCGGCGTAGACGGTGTCGCCGTCCACGGCCGGCTCGGCCGCGAAGGCCCCCTGCCCCTGGAACTCCCAGCGGACCTTGCCGTCGACGTCGAGGGCGTGGAGCCAGCCGTCGCGCGTGCCCGCGAGGACGAGCC
Source organism: Anaeromyxobacteraceae bacterium (assembly GCA_035719085.1). Lineage (GTDB taxonomy): Bacteria > Myxococcota > Myxococcia > Myxococcales > Anaeromyxobacteraceae > JADKCZ01. Next base: position 9,043 of record DASTGK010000551.1, on the reverse strand, counting down.
GCGACACCGGATCGAAGGCGGGGGCGCCCGGCTCGGACGGGCCGATCTCGCCGAGGATCGGCGCGACGAGCGGCCGCTGCCACGCGATGCGGTAGAGGCTCCGCGGCGCGGGCGGGAGCCGCCCGTCCTGGGCGCCCGTGGCGCCGAGCGCGAGGAGCAGCGCCAGCGCGAGCATCTACTTCCCGCCCAGCTTGGCCAGCCGCTCGGCGGCCTCGCCGGTGAGCGGCGACTCCTTGTGCGCGTCGGCGAAGCCGGCCAGCAGCTTCTTCGCCTCGTCGGCGCGGCCGGCCTGCTCCAGCACGCGGGCCTTCTCCAGGTCGGCCCGATCGGCCTGCGCCGGCGCCTCGGCGCCGAAGCGCCCCCAGGCGGTCAGCGCGCCGGCCACGTTCCCCTTGCCCTCCTCGACGAGCGCCAGCCCCTCGAGCGCGCCGAAGCGCAGCGCGTCCTCCCTGGGGGCGGCGGCGAGGTAGGCCTGGTAGGCGGCCGCGGCGGCCTCGAGGTCGCCGAGCCGGAGCTTGGCGTCGCCGAGCGCCAGGCTGGCGAGCGCGGCGGCGCGGGTGCCGGTGAAGTCGGCGACGAGCTTGGCGGCCGCCTCGGCCACTGCCTTCTGGCGCGCGTCCTCGCTCGGGTAGAACGGCCCGGGGACGCCCGGCAGCGGCACGCTCGAGATCTCGGCCCCGGCGATCTGGTAGAGGCCGGAGAGGGCCGCGCCGGCCGCCTCGGCCTTGCGCTGCGACAGGGCCGAGAAGGCCGCCACCGCGAGGACCACGACGACGGCGCCGGCCGCGACCGGGATCGCCGCCTTCTTGCGGGCCGCGATCCAGGAGGCGGCCTGGTTGGCGGCCACCTGGAACTTGTCGGGCTCCTTCATGTCCTTGCGGGTCAGCTCGGCGCTCTTCGACATGGGTCCTCTCGGGGGCCGCCTGCGGGCCAAGTTGCGGAAAAACCGCGACAATCTAGGGGCGCGAGCCGATCCGCGTCAAGCGAAAGCCGGCCGCGCGCGTCCGCTCGCGGCGGTCACTCCGCGGCGCGCGGCGGCCGCCTGCGGCGCTTCCGCTCGCGGAAGACGAGGCGCATCGGCACCTCGAGCCCGAAGGCCTCGCGGAACCGGTTCTCGACGTAGCGCCGGTAGTGGTCGCTGATGGCCTCGGGCCGGCCGCACTGGATGACGAAGGTGGGCGGCGCGTACGCCACCTGGGCCACGTAGAAGAGCTTCACCGGGTGCCCCTTGGCGAGCGGCGCCGGGTGGGACTCCTGGATGTTCACGAGCAGCTCGTTGAGCTGGGGCGTGGGGAAGCGGGCGCGGAACTGCTCGGCGAGGCGGGCCGCCTTCTCGAGCACGCGGGTCACGCCGCGCCCCTCCTTGGCCGAGACGAAGATCATCGGCGCGTAGGCGACGAAGGGGAGCCGCTTGCCGAGCTCCTTGCGGTACCAGTCCTGGGTGGCCCCCTCGCGCTCCGCCACGTCCCACTTGTTCACCACCACCACGAGCGCCTTGGCCTTCTCCACCACGAGCGAGAGGAGCTTGGCGTCCTGGTCGACGCCGGCCTCGGTGGCGTCGAGCACCACCGCCACCACCTCGGCGCCGTCGATCGCCTTCATCGACCGGACCACCGAGTAGACCTCGACCGTCTGCGAGATGGTCGACTTGCGCCGGATGCCGGCGGTGTCGGTGACCACGAAGCGCTGGCCGCGGTGCACCACCACGCTGTCGATCGAGTCGCGCGTGGTGCCCGGCACGTCGGAGACGACGAACCGCTCCTGGCCCAGCAGCGCGTTGACGATGGTCGACTTGCCGACGTTGGGGCGGCCGACGATGGCCACGCGCACGTCGCCGGTGGGCCGCTCCTCCTCGCCCACCTCCTCCGGCTCGTCCGCCTCCTCGGGCGGCGGCGGGGCCGGCTCGACGCCGAGCGCCCCGACGATGGCCTCGACCAGGTCGTCGACGCCGCGGCCGTGCTCGCCCGAGACGGCGAAGACCTCGCCGAAGCCGAGCTCGTAGAACTCGGCCAGCGGCACCTGCCCCTCGGTGACGGCGGAGTCCACCTTGTTGACCGCCACGAAGAGCGGCTTCTTGGTCCGGCGCAGCAGGTCGGCCACCGAGCGGTCGACGTTGGTGAGGCCGTCGCGCCCGTCGACCACCAGCACCACCGCGGCCGCCTCCTCGACGGCCAGCTGGGCCTGCTGGCGCACCTGGGCCAGCAGCCGGTCGCGCGACTCCGGCTCGAAGCCGCCGGTGTCGACCACCGAGAGGAGCCGGCCGTCCCACTCGAAGTCGGCGTAGTTCCGGTCGCGCGTCACGCCGGGCATGTCCTGCACGATGGCGGCGCGCCGGCCGGCCATCCGGTTGAAGAGCGTCGACTTGCCGACGTTGGGGCGCCCGACGAGGGCGACGAGCGGGCGGCTCACGGGATGAGCCTCCGCACCGCGCCGGCGCGCTCGGTCCAGCGCTCGTCGACCTTGACGGTGAGCGCCAGGAAGACCTTGCAGCCGAGCAGGTGCTCGAGCCGCTTGCGCGCCTGCGTCCCGATCTCCTTGAGCATCGCCCCCTTCTTGCCGATGACGATGGCCTTCTGGGAGTCGCGCTCCACGCGCACCAGCGCCGAGACGCGGACCAGCCCGCCCTCCTCGCGCCGGTCCGACTCGTCGAACTCCTCCACCTCGACCGCCACCGAGTAGGGGATCTCCTGCTTCGTCTTGAGCATCACCTGCTCGCGCACGTACTCGGCGGCGAGCTGCTTCTCGGCCTGGTCGGTCATGACGTCGGGCGGGAAGAGCGGCGCCTCCGACTCGGGCAGCGCCTCGGCCAGCACCCGGACCAGCTCGTCGACGTTCTCGCCGGTGAGCGCCGAGAAGGGCACCACCGCCGTCCAGGCGTGCAGGTCCTTGTAGGCGTCGATGACCGGCAGGAGCGTCTCGCGGGGCGCCCGGTCGGCCTTGTTGATGCCGAGGATGGCCGGCTTGCCGCTGCGCGCCACCTCGGCGACCACCGCCTTCGTCCCCTCCCCGATCTCGACGCGGCCGCCGGGGCCGGTGCCGGCCTCGATCATGACGAGCGCGGCGTCGACCTCCTGGAGCGTGCCGAGCGCCACCTCGACCATGCGCCGGTTGAGCGCCCCCTTGGCGGCGTGGACGCCGGGGGTGTCGAACAGGGCGATCTGGTGCCCCTCGCCGTTCACCACGCCGAGGATGCGCGTGCGCGTGGTCTGCGGGCGCGGCGTGACGATGGCGATGTGCTCGCCGAGCAGGCGGTTGAGCAGGGTGGACTTCCCCACGTTCGGGCGGCCGATGAGGGCCACGAACCCGGCGCGGAACGGCGGCTTCTTCCTGGGCACGGCGCTTCTGTAGCACGACGCGGCCCGGCGAGGCGCCTTTGGGGAGGCGCCCGGCCGGGCCGGGGATGGGTCGGGCGGGCCCGCCGAGGGCGGCCCGCGGCGGGCTCAGTAGCCCTCGACCGTGATCTTCTTCACCTGAACCGGCGTCACGGGCCGGTCGCCGGCGGCGCGGTTGGTGGGCGTCGTCTCGATGGCCTTCACCACCTCGGCCCCCGAGATCACCTTGCCGAAGACCGGGTGGCGCGAGGCGCCCGGGGTGAACCAGTCGAGGTAGTCGTTGTGCGCGGCGTTGATGAAGAACTGCGAGCCGCCGCTGTTGGGCCGGCCGGTGTTGGCCATGGAGAGCGTCAGCGGCTCGTTCGAGAGCTTGTGGGCCGCCGGGTGCTCGTCCTGGATGGTGCCGTGCGGCGGGCCGCCGGTGCCGGCGCGCGGGCTGGTCGGGTCCTTCGAGTGGGGGCAGCCGAACTGGATCATGAAGCCCTTGATGACCCGGTGGAAGTGCAGCCCGTCGTAGAACCCGCTCTTGGCGAGGTCCAGGAAGTTCTTGGCGGTGATGGGCATCTTGTCGAGGTAGATCTCGGCCACGAAGCTGCCGAGGCTCGTCTCGAAGGTCGCGGTGGGGTTGGCCACTGGTCTGTCTCCTGGTGGTGGGTGGGCCGCGGTCGGCGGCTACTTGCAGGTGGGCGGCGTGGTGGTGATGACGACCTTCTCCAGCCGGACCTGGTCGTTGCCGGCGCGGGCGATCTGGCCGACCAGCTCGCAGCCGCAGACCCCCTCGCCGAAGTGGACGTAGCCGCAGACGCCGCCCCGGGCGTCGCACGGCTTCGGGTTGAGGTGGTGCGGCGTCCCCTCGGTGATGAAGAACTGCGAGCCGTTGGTGTTGGGGCCGCTGTTGGCCATGGCGAGCTGGCAGGGGGCGTCGAACGGCGCCGTGCCGGCCTCGAGCTCGTCGTCGAACTGGTAGCCGGGGCTGCCGGTGCCGAAGGGCACGCCGGTCTTGGTGGCGGTGGCGCCGAAGGGGGCGTTCCGGCTCAGCAGGTCGCCGCCCTGGATCATGAAGTTGGGGATGACGCGGTGGAAGAGCGTGCCGTCGTAGGCCCGCTCGCCCTTCTTTTGCTCGCCGGTGGCCGGGTCGGTCCAGCCCTTGGTCCCCTCGGCGAGGCCGACGAAGTTCTTCACGGCGTTGGGCGCCTTCTTGGGCAGGAGCCGGACGCCGATCTTCCCCTTCGAGGTCTCGAAGACGGCGTACTGGGCGGCGGGCGCCGCCGGGGCGGCAGCGGGGGCGGGCTTCTTGGTGTCGGCCTTGGGGGCCTGGGCGAGGGCCGGGGTGGCGGCCAGCGCCGCGAGCGCGAGCAGGATGGGCTTCGTCATGCGCGGGATGCTAGCGGCGAGGCCGGATCGCGGCAAGGCAAAGGGGACGCCGCAGGGGCGGCGTGGACCGCGCCTAGGAGCGATCGGCCTGCCGGGTGCGCGCCGGCTTCGCCGCCTTGCGGGCCGGCTTCGCCTTGGCGGCGCGGGCCGGCGCCTTGGCGGCCGCCTTCTTCTTCGGGACCCGCCGGCGCGACGGGGGCGCCGCCTTCCCGGGCGGCTCGGCGGGCGGCGCCGTGGCCACCTCCGGCTCCACCGGCTCGGCCTCGACGTCCACGACCTCGACCGCCTCGGCCGGCGCGGGCGTTGGCTCGGCGGTCGGCGCCGCCGTGGGCACCCTCCCAGCCGGCGGCTCGGCGGCGACCCGGCGCCCCAGCGCCTCGATGGCCAGCTTCGCGGCCGCCTGCTCGGCGTCCTTCTTGGAGCGGCCGGCGCCGCGCCCCAGCACCTCGCCGCGCAGGTCGACCTCCACCTCGAAGATCTTGGCGTGGTCGGGGCCGAGCTCGGCCACCACCCGGTAGCGCGGCGTGGCCCGCAGCCGGCTCTGCGCCTGCTCCTGCAGCTGGGTCTTGTAGTCTCGGTCGAGCGTGCCGGCGGCGGCGCGGGCGAAGGCCTCGCCCAGGAACCGGTCGACGAGCGCGAGCACGCCGTCGAGCCCGTCGCCCAGGTAGACGGCGGCCACCACCGCCTCCATGGCGTCGGCGAGCAGGGAGGCCTTGCGCCGGCCGCCCGTCAGCTCCTCGCCGCGCCCCAATCGCAGGAGCGCGCCGAGATCGAGCTCGCGGGCCATGGCGGCGAGCCCCTGCTCGTCCACCACCGCCGCGCGCATCTTGGAGAGGTCCCCCTCGCGCGCGCCGGGGAAGCGCTCCATCAGCCGGTGCGAGACGGCGAGGTCGATGACCGCGTCGCCCAGGAACTCGAGCCGCTCGTTGTCGGCCAGGCCGCCGGCCCGGTGCTCGTTGACGTAGGACTTGTGCGTCAGCGCGGCGAGCGCGGTGGCCCGGTCGGCGAAGGTGACGCCGAGGCGCGCCTCGAGGTCGAGCACCGGCTCGAGGTCGGCCGGCGAGAGCGCGGGTGAGGGTCCGTTGGAGTCGGCCATGGCGCGTCGTGCCCCGGCTCAGGCGTGCAGCCGGGCCGACAGCTCCTCGGCCAGCCGGTAGGGATCGGCCTCACGGGCCGCGATGCGGGCCGCCACGGCGTCGAGCCGGCCCATCTCGGCCTCGAGGCGCGCCAGCGCCCCGGCGAGCAGCCGCTCGCGCAGGATGGCGACGAAGGTGGCCTTGGCCCGCCCCGCCTCGCGCCGGGCCTTCTCGCCGGTCGCCTCGAGGTGGGCCCGGTGGCGCTCGATCGCCTCGGCCAGCTCGCCGATCCCCTCCCCGGTCACGCCCACGGTCCGGGCGATGGGCGGCTCCCAGCCCTCCGGCGCCGGCGCGGGCTCGGCGCTGGCGGCGCCGACCGGCCGGTGGTGGTGGTCGTGGTCCGCGGGCGGGCGCTGCACGGCCCGCCGCAGCTCGAGCATGCCCTGCAGGTCGCGCACCGTCCGCTCCGCCCCCTCGCGGTCGGCCTTGTTGACGCAGAAGACGTCGGCGATCTCGAGCACGCCGGCCTTGATGGCCTGCACGTCGTCGCCCAGCCCCGGCACCGCCACCACCACCACGCTGTGGGCCAGCTCGGCGATCTCCACCTCGTCCTGGCCGACGCCCACCGTCTCAACCAGGATGACGTCCTTGCCCATGGCGTCGAGCACGGCCACGAGGTCGGCCGTGGAGCGCGACAGGCCGCCCAGGTGGCCGCGCGTGCCGAGCGAGCGGATGAAGACGCCCGGGTCGGTGGCGTGGTCCTGCATCCGGATCCGGTCGCCGAGGATGGCGCCGCCGGTGAACGGGCTGGTCGGGTCGACGGCGATGACGCCGACCGTCCGGCCGGCCTTGCGGTGGTGGGCGATGAGCCGGTCGGTGAGCGTCGACTTGCCGGCGCCCGGGGAGCCGGTGAGGCCGACGACGAAGGCCCGGCCGGTGTGAGGCCAGAGCTCGCGCAGGTGCGCCTCGGCCGAGGGGAGCCGGTCGTCCAGGTCGCGCATCAGGCGGGCGGCGGCGCGGACGTCGCCGGCGAGGACGCGCTCGACGAGGGGGCTGGTCATCAGTAGGCCGCCGCTTCGGGGACGAAGTTGGCCACGAGGATGGCGGCCGCCATCTTGCGCGGCGCGCCGATGGGCAGCCGCTGCCGGTCGAGCTGCCGGTAGAGCACCGCGCCCTCCTGGACCTGATCGATCTGCACGAGGAGCCGCCAGCCGCCGCGCACCTGGGCGAAGACCGCCTCGAAGTCGGCGCGCCCGAGCACGCGGGCGGCGCCGTAGGGGCGGCCGTCGATGTCGGTGCCGACGTAGCGCACCTCGTCCGGCCCCGACTCCTCCACCACCACGCTCATCACCCAGACCTCGCCGGCCACCGGCTGCAGGTGCTGCGGCACCTCGCCCTGGACCGAGGCCGGCGCGCCGCCGCCGAGCGGGCCGAGGTCCTCGGTGAGCCCGGGCGCCTCGCCCGCCGGCTCCGGGGCGCCCAGCGCCAGCGCCACCACCTTGCGCGTGCCCGGGAAGTTGGCGAGGTCGAACCGGTCGGACCAGACGTCGCCGTTCGGCCCGATGAGCCGCCCCTTGAAGCGGGTGCCCATCTCGCGCGAGGCGACGAAGCGGTAGCGGGTGCCGCCGTGCTGGAACTCCTGCACCAGCTCCACCATGGCGTTGGGCGGGAGCATGGCGTCGGCCCCGAAGACCTGCGCCAGCGCCTGCAGCGTCAGGGCGTTGCGCGGCGGCGGGGTGACCTCCAGCGCCCGGCCGGCCCGGGCCGGCTCGGGGTGGGCGGCGACCGCCGGCCGTGCCGCCATGCGCGGCAGCGCGTCCACCAGCCACAGCTCCAGGTCGGTGGAGGACTGGAAGTCGCCCAGCTGCAGCGCCGGGAACTCGGGCGAGACCTCCCATGGGCGGCCGCCCACCGGCGCCACCCGCGAGACGCGCACGCCGTCGGCCCCGCCCAGCACCTCGAAGGCGTGGCTGGCGGTCTTCACCACCGCGCGGACCAGCATGCGCTCGCCGTCGACCTGGGCCTCCAGGCGGAGCGCCCGCAGGCGGGCCGCCACCTCCTGGAGCTGTCCCTGCAGGGCCCCGAGCGCCGCCCCCACCGCCTGCTCCAGGGTGGCCAGCCGCTCGTGCGGGTAGAAGTCGACCGCGCCGATGCCCGAGAGCGGCGCGTCGGTGAAGCGGAGCCGGTCGTGGCCGGCCACCACGAAGCGGGCCCGGGCCAGCGGCTGGCCGGTGACGGGGTGGACCACCCGGCCGGTGAAGACCAGCTCCCCCTCCAGCGACTCCCGGTCGGCCGCCAGCCGCACCGGCACGCCGAGCGTGGAGAGCTTGCGGGAGGCGATCTGGTTCAGCCGCTCCCGCGGGATCTTCCCGATGATGGTGTGTTCGCCTTCGCCCATTTGGCCGGTCGGCGCCCCGGTGCACGGGGCCGCGCGGGCGCGAGCCTACCTCAAATCAGCCCGGGCCATGGCCTCTCGTTGGGCCGCGCCGGCGCGCTCCCGGCGCCGGGTCCGGGCGCGCGGCGCACCAGGTGGGCCGGGCCCCTACTCGCCGGTGAAGATGGGCGTGCGCTTCTCGGCGAAGGCGCGGAGCGCCTCCTGCCGGTCCCTGGTCGGGAGGCAGTCCTGGTAGAGCCGGTTCTCGAGATCGAGCGCCTGGCCGAGCGGCAGGTGGAGCCCGCCGTCGATGGCCCGCTTGGCCTGCCGCAGCGAGATGGGGGCGTTGCGGGCCACCCGCCCGGCCAGCGTCAGGGCCTCGTCGAGGAGCCGCTCGGGCGGCACCACCGCCGAGACCAGCCCCATGGCGAGCGCCTCGGCGGCGGTCACCCGCCGGGCCGTCAGGATGAGCTCCTTGGCCCTGGCCACGCCGAGCAGCCGCGGCAGCCGCTGCGTGCCGCCGGCGCCGGGGATGATCCCCAGCCCCACCTCGGGCAGCCCGACCTCGACCCCCTCGGCGGCCACGCGCAGGTCGCAGGCCAGCGCCAGCTCCAGGCCGCCGCCCAGGGCCACGCCGTTCAGGGCCGCCACCACCGGCTGCGGCAGCGCCTCCAGCCCGTCCATGAAGGCGCGCACCGCCCGGTGGAAGCCGGCCACCTGGGCGTCGCTCATGGTGGCCCGCTCCTTGAGGTCGGCGCCGGCGCAGAAGGCCTTCCGCCCGGCCCCGGTGATCACCACGGTCCGGAGGGCCCGGTCGGCGGCGGCGCGCCCGAGGTGGGCCACCCCTTCGTCGAGGAGGGCCATGGTGAGCGAGTTGCGGCGCGCCT
>DASTGK010000550.1:0-5089 GCA_035719085.1 Anaeromyxobacteraceae bacterium | reverse complement strand
GCTCGGCCGGGCCCTCGACGAGGCCCCCTGCGGGCGGACGCTCGACGAGGCCTGGGCCGAGGCGCGGCGGCTCCTCCGGGAGCGGCGCCACGGCCTGGCCGGCGCCGACGCCGAGGCCACCGGCGGCGGGCCGACCGGCCTGCTCGTGACCCTCTTCAGCCCGGCGCGCGAGACGCGCGAGGAGGACGGCGTCCGCACGCTGGAGAGCGGCTGGTGGAACGGCGTGCGCTACCGGCTGGTCGGGGCGCCGCAGGCGCCCGGCTGCCACGTCACCTTCCTCAGGATCCGCGAGGACCTGACCGAGCACGGCCACGACGCGGCCGACCGGCCGGTCCGCGACGTGGAGCTGGAGCTCCTGCTGCTGCGGCGGCTCGCGCCCGACGCGGCGGCGGGCCTGGAGGCCGGCGCGCCCCGGGGGCCGACATGAGCGGCGACTTCATCCTGGAGATGCGGAACATCACCAAGGAGTTCCCGGGCGTGAAGGCGCTCGAGGACGTGACCTTCCAGGTGCGCCGCGGCGAGGTCCACGCGCTCGTGGGCGAGAACGGCGCCGGCAAGTCGACGCTCATGAAGGTGCTGAGCGGCGTCTACCCGCACGGCAGCTACGGCGGCGACATCGTCCTCGACGGCGCGGTGCAGCGGTTCGCCACCATCCGCGACAGCGAGCACGCCGGCGTCGCCATCATCTTCCAGGAGCTGGCGCTGGTGAAGCAGATGACCATCGCCGAGAACCTCTTCCTCGGCGCCGAGCTGTGCCACGGGCGCGGCGTCATCGACTGGAACCGCACCTACCGCGAGACCTCGCGCGCCCTCGGCCAGGTGGGGCTCAAGGTGAACCCGGCCACCCGGGTGCGCGACCTGGGCGTCGGCGCCCAGCAGCTCGTCGAGATCGCCAAGGCGCTCTCCAAGGACGCCCGGCTCCTCATCCTCGACGAGCCGACGGCGGCGCTCACCGAGACCGAGGCCGACAACCTGCTCGGCATCCTCGAGGCGCTCAAGGCGCGCGGCGTCACCTGCATCTACATCTCGCACCGGCTGCGCGAGGTGGCCCGGGTCGCCGACCGCATCACCGTCCTGCGCGACGGCAAGACCATCGTCACCGACGACAAGGCGGCCATGCCCGAGGACCGGCTGGTGCGCACCATGGTGGGGCGCGAGCTCACCACCATGTTCCCGCGCCGCCCGCGCACCGCCGGCGAGGTGGTGCTGGCGGTGAAGGGCTGGACGGTGCGCGATCCGGTCACCGACGACCTGCGCTGCAAGGACCTCTCCTTCGAGGTGCGGCGCGGCGAGATCCTGGGGCTGGCCGGGCTCATGGGCGCCGGGCGCACCGAGCTCGTGACCAGCCTCTTCGGCGCCTGGGGGCGGCGCGTGGCCGGCGAGCTCTGGCTCGAGGGGCGGCGCATCGAGGTGCCGGACGAGGGCGAGGCCATCCGGCACGGGCTGGCGCTCGTCTCGGAGGACCGCAAGCGCTACGGGCTCGTGCTCGGCATGGACGTGAAGCAGAACTCGACGCTGGCGAGCCTGCGGCGCATCGCGCGGCTCGGCGTCATCAACAAGAACGAGGAGATCAAGCGCTCGGCCCACTACGCCAGGGAGCTGCGCACCAAGACGCCGTCGCTCGAGCAGAAGGTGGGCAACCTGTCGGGCGGCAACCAGCAGAAGGTGGTGCTGGCGAAGTGGCTGCTGACGCAGCCCAAGGTGCTCTTCCTCGACGAGCCGACGCGCGGCATCGACGTCGGCGCCAAGGTCGAGATCTACAACATCATGAACGACCTGGTGGACCAGGGGGTCTGCGTCGTCATGGTCTCCTCGGAGCTGCCCGAGGTGCTCGGCATGAGCGACCGCATCCTGGTGATCCACGAGGGGCGGCTGGCGGGCGGGCTGGCGCGCGAGGAGGCGACGCAGGAGCGGGTGATGCACCACGCGACGGGCGGCGCCTAGCGCGCCCCGCCGGCGAGGAGGATCGGATGGAGACGGCGGTGACGCAGGACGCGGCGCGGCGGGAGGTCGGCCTCCGCGAGCTCGTGGTCGGCTCGATCAAGCACAACACCAAGCAGTACACGATGTTCCTGGCGCTCATCGGCATCTGGGTGATCTTCACGTTCCTCACCGAGAACGTCTTCCTCACCCCCAGGAACCTCTCCAACCTGTTCGTGCAGACCGTGACCACGGCCATCCTGGCCATCGGCATGGTGCTCGTCATCGTCACCGGCCACATCGACCTCTCGGTCGGCTCGGTGCTCGGCTTCACCGGCGCGGTCTGCGCCATGTTCATGATCAAGCTGGAGTGGGGCGTCTTCCCCTCGGTGCTGGCGACGCTGGCCGTCGGCCTGGCCATCGGCACCTGGCACGGCTTCTGGGTCGCCTACCGCAAGGTGCCGGCCTTCATCGTCTCGCTCGCCTCGATGCTGGCCTTCCGCGGCCTCATCATCGGCATCACCGGCGGCCAGACGCAGGGGCTGGAGATGGCGCCCGAGGCGACCGCCGAGCGCTTCAAGCTCATCGGCCAGGGCTACCTGCCGACCTTCCGCGAGGGGGTCGAGGGGCAGGTGCACGACACCAGCCTCTACCTGGTGCTCCTCGTCATCGCCGTCTACGCCTTCGGCTCGCTGCGGCGGCGCCACGCCCGGCAGCGCTACGGCTTCCCGGTGCTGCCGCCCTGGGCCGAGGGGCTGAAGCTGCTCGCCCTCTCGGCCGTCATCGGCCTCTTCGGCGCCATCATGGTGGTCTACCTGGGCATCCCCTGGTCGGTCATCTTCGTGCTGGCGCTCATGGTCCTCTTCTCCTTCATCGCCGAGGACACCACCTTCGGCCGCCACCTCTACGCCATCGGCGGCAACCCCGACGCCGCGCGCCTCTCCGGCATCGACGTGCCCCGCCACACCTTCGTCCTCTTCATGCTCATGGGGATGATGACCGCCGTCGCCGGCATCGTCTACACGGCGCGGCTCAACGCGGCCACCACCTCGGCCGGCCAGAACGCCGAGCTCGACGCCATCGCCTCGGCCGTCATCGGCGGCACCTCGCTCATGGGCGGCGAAGGGACCATCTTCGGCGCCATCGTCGGCGCGCTGGTGATGACCTCGCTCGACAACGGCATGAGCCTGATGAACCTGGACATCACCTACCAGTACGTCATCAAGGGGCTCATCCTGCTGCTCGCCGTCTGGGTGGACATGGCGCAGCGGCGGAAGTGACCGCCGCGGCGGCGCGATGGCACGCTCAGGCGACGTCCTCCCAGGTGCCGCGCTCGGCGGAGCGGGCCACGGCGTCGAGCACCGCCTGCACCGCCGCGCCGTCGTCGAAGCCGGGCGTGTCGGCGAGCCCGGCCTCGGCGCCGCCCTCGCCGCGCACCGCCGCGAAGAACGGATCGGTGAGCCGCCGGTAGGCGGCCAGCCGCCCGGCCATGGCGTCCGGCGCGTCGAGGCCGGCGGTCAGCTCCGCGGGCAGCGGCAGGAGCTCGAGCCCCGGCCGGTCGGGCCGCCCGGCCCAGAGCCGCCCGGTCCAGGTGGCGTCGACGCCCGGCTCGGCCTCGTAGACCAGGCTGGCCCGGTCGCCGAAGAGCTCCACCCGCTGGTAATTGCCGCGCCCGGCCACCAGCTTGCTCGCCTGGAAGACGGCCAGCGTGCCGTTCTCGAGCCGCGCCAGGAAGGAGCAGGCCTCGTCGCCGTCCACCGGCTCGCCGCCCCGCTCGCGCTGCACCGTCTGCCACTGGCCCGCCACCTTGACGACGTCGCCGAGCCACCAGCGGACCAGGTCGACGACGTGCGAGCCGATGTCGCCGAGGGCGCCGGTGCCGGCCTCGGCCCGCCGCATGCGCCAGGCCGCCGGCTTGCCCGGCTTGAGGTGCGAGGCGCTGAAGTAGCAGGCGCTGGCGTGGAGCGACCGGCCGAGGAAGCCGTCGGCGACGAGGTGGCGCACGTGGGCCGCCGCCGCGACGGCGCGGTGGGTGAAGAAGGTGAGCGTCCGGAGCCCCTGCGCCCGGGCCCGCGCCGCCATGGCCCGCGCCTGGGCCACGTCGAGCGCCAGCGGCTTCTCGCAGACGACGTGGATGCCGGCGTCGAGCGCCGCCATGGCGATGGGGTGGTGGAGCGCGTTGGGCGTGACGATGACGAGGACGTCCGGGCGGGCGCGCGCGACGAGCTCGCGCCAGTCGGTGAAGCGGCCGGCCACGCCGTGCTGGTCGGCGAGCGCGGTCAGCCGCGCCGGATCGCGGCCGCAGAGCGCCACCACCTCGACGTCGCCGCGGGAGCGGAGGCCCGGCAGGTGCTCGAGCCCCGTCCACCACCCCGTGCCGACGATGCCCACGCGCACGCGCTGCTCGGCCATGACCGCTCCTCGCCCGACCCGTCCCGCCCGCCGGGCCGCTCCGGCCCCCGTCATACCGGGCGGGCGCGCGATCGACGACGGGCGGCGCCGGGCCCTCATGGGTGCGGCGTGAACGGTGGCGACCCGGCGCTCGGCCGGGCTCGCCTCGAGGAGCGAGCGCCATGATCCTGGCCTGCGACGTGGGCGGCACCAAGGTGAACCTGGCCCTGTACGACCCCGCCGGCGGCCTGCTGCGCCGCGTCCGGCTGGAGAGCTACCCGAGCCGCGAGGCGGCGTCGCTCGACGAGCTGCTCGACCGCTTCCTCGCCGCCACCGGCGCCGCCGGGACCGTCGAGGCCGCCGGCTTCGGCGTGGCCGGGCCGGTGCACGGCGGCAGGGCGCGCATCACCAACCTGCCGTGGGAGATCGACGCCGGGCGGCTCGCGGCGCGGCTCGGCCTGGCGCAGGTGGCGCTCATGAACGACGTCGAGGCGGTGGCCTGGGCGCTCGAGCGGCTCGGCCCAGGCGACGTCGAGTGGCTGCAGCCCGGCGTGCCGGGCGAGGGGAGCGCCGCGGTGGTGGCGGTCGGCACCGGCATCGGCTGCTCGGCGCTGGTGCGGCAGGGGCGGGCCGCGGCGTCGCTCGCGAGCGAGGCCGGCCACGCCGACTTCGCGCCGCGCACCGAGGCGGAGGTGGCGCTGTGGCGGCGGCTCCAGGCGCGCTTCGGCCACGTGAGCGTGGAGCGCGTCCTCTCCGGCCAGGGGCTCCTCGACGTGGC
>DASTGK010000549.1:0-2396 GCA_035719085.1 Anaeromyxobacteraceae bacterium | reverse complement strand
CGGCCGCCCTGCAGGGCGACGTCACGGCCATCACCGACGTGATCACCGACCTCTTCGACGGCGCCCTCCTGGTGGTCGCCGTGCCGGTGCTCCGCGCCGCGCTCGCGCTCGGCGGCGGCATCGTGGCCTGGCCCTGGGGGCTCCTCACCCTGAGCCTGCTCGCCTGGCTCGGCTACGACGCCGCGGCCACCTGGGGCGCCGCGGTGGGGCTCTCCCCGCGCGCCGACCGGGTGGTCGTCGAGGTCTTCCGCGCCCTCGGCGCCATCACCGCCTACTCGGCGGGCGTGGCGCAGCGCTGGGTCATGCAGCCGGCGCCCGGCACCGCCGAGCTCGAGGAGCCGCCCGCGGCCTGAGGTGAGGCGCGCCTAGCGCACCGGGCCGCGGCGCGCCAGCCGGACCGGCCCGAGGGGCGCGGCGTCGGCGAGGTGGTCGGCGAAGTAGGCGGCCAGCGCCTCGCGCGCCACCCAGGGCGCGCGCACCCGCCAGAGCGGGCCGTTCACCACCACCGTCGCCACCACCACCTGCGGCGCGTCCGCCGGCGCGTAGCCGACGAACCAGGTGTGGTCGCGGAAGGGCTTCTGCTCGTTGAGCGAGCCGGTCTTGCCGGCCACGGTGACGCCGCGCAGCTCGCGCGGCGGCCGCGAGAAGGCGCGCCGGGCCGTGCCGCTCGACACCGTCTCGCGCATCATGGCGTCGAGCGCCTCGGCCACCTTCTCGTCCACCACCCGCACCGGCTCCTGCGCCGGCGGCGCCGCGCCGCCCTCGACCAGCTCCACCAGCCAGGGCGGCACCAGCACGCCGCGGTTGGCCACCACCGCGCCGAGGAGCGCGGCGTGCAGCGCCGAGAGCCGGACGTCGCCGAAGCCGGCGGCGGTGTTGGCGAGGCCGAAGCGGTCGCCCGGGATGACGGCGCGCGAGGTCTCGATGGCCGCGGCGAAGGGGATGGCGGCGTTGAAGAGGAAGCGGTTGGCCTCGGCGCGGAGCAGGTCGGCGGTGAGGCCGCGGTCGGCCAGCTTGGCGAAGACGACGTTGGCGCTGTGACCAAAGGCGGCCGCGAGCGGCAGGCAGGCGGTGTCGCGCCGGGCGTCGTTCTCGAGCAGCTTGGGCGCGAGCCGGTGCTGGCCGCCGTGGTAGCAGACCGGCTCCTCGGGCGAGTAGCCCTGCTCGAGCAGCGCCGCGGCGGTGACGATCTTGAAGATCGAGGCGGCCGGCGAGAGGGCGCGGAAGGCGAGGCCGAGGGCCTTCTGCGGCTCGGCCTTGGAGAACTCGGCGAGCGCCAGGAGCCGGCCGGTGCGCGGGTCGAGCAGCACCGTGGCGGCGTAGGGGGCGGCCGTGTCGGCGAGCGTCCGCTCCAGCCGCTGCTGGAGGCGCGCGTCGAGCGTGAGGAGCGCCCTGCCGCCGCCGTAGGGCGCGACGTAGCGGCCGGTGGCCGGGTCGAGCCGGCGCGGGCCGAGGGCGGGCTCGGCGGGCGGCTCGGCGGCCGCCGGCGCGGCGAGGAGGAGCCCGACGAGGAGGGCGAGCGGTGCGGTGCGGGCGATCATCCGGAACGGGGGGCAGTGTGCCCGAAGCGGGGGCGCGGATCAAAAGACCGGCCGCCCCGCCTCCCACATCGACCCACCCGGCGCCAGCGCGGCCACGAGGCGCCGGCTGCGGCGCCCCGTGGCGCGATCGCCGCGCTCACGCCGTCGCGCCGCACCGCCGGGGCTCCCATGGGCCACCGGCCGCCGGGTGCGGCGATCCGGTGACTTGTCGTATCCGCACGGGCCGTGCAACGTCGCGCCGTCATGGACACGCCGCTCGACTGCCAGCTCGTCCGCCTCGACCGGGCGCCGACCCTGCGCGGCGCGCCGAGCCGCGAGGAGCCCTGGCTCTGGTACCTGCGCCGGCGGTTCCTGCGCGCCGGGTTCCTGCTCCTCGCGCCGCTCCGCCGCCTCGTCGCGCCCGCGGCGCCGCAGGCCGCCCTCCCCGCCCTCCCGGCCGCGGACGTCGAGGCGGGCGACCGGGTGCGCGTCCGCCCGCGCGCCGAGATCGAGGCGACGCTCGACGCCGGCGGCGCGCTCTGCGGCTGCTTCTTCGCCCCGCAGATGTTCGCCTGGTGCGGGCGCGAGGTGACGGTGGCGGCGCGGGTGCACCGCTTCTTCGACGAGCGGCGCTGGCGCATGCTGCGCGCGCGCAACATGGTGCTGCTCGAGGGCGTCCTCTGCGACGGCCGCCCGTTCGGCGACATCGAGGGCTGCGACCGGCGCTGCTACTACTTCTGGCGCACCGAGTGGCTGGAGCGGGCCGCGGCCCGCCGCCCCGGCGCCTGACGGCGCGACGCCCGGCGTGGGCGGCGCCTCGGCGGCTTCGCCCCGCTCGCGCCCTTCGCCGCCTTCGGCCGCTCGGCCGCCTGGCGC
>DASTGK010000548.1:0-4358 GCA_035719085.1 Anaeromyxobacteraceae bacterium | reverse complement strand
AAACAGGTCGTACGGTAGCGCACTGCTGTCATCGAGCGAGGCGATCCGCCGGGCAGGATCGACCGCGGCCACGCGGTGGTTGGGCATGAACTTGATGTCGCGCTCGGCGAATGCCGCGATCAGCGCCCTGGAGGTTTCGGGTGATGGCGGCACCGGGCTCGAGAGCGGCCTCCTCGCGGGCGTAGAAGACGAGCGCGAGATCGCAGCCGCGCGCCGCCGCGGGCAGGTCCTCGGCGAGCGCCATCATGAGCGCCAGGCCGCCCTTCATGTCGGAGGCGCCCGGCGCCACGAGCCGGCCGCCCTCGCGGCGCGGGCCGCCGCGGTCGGCCTCGTGGACCGGCACGGTGTCGAGGTGGCCGCAGAGCGCCACCAGCGGCCGCGCGGCCGAGGGGGCGCGCCGGCCGTCGACCAGCACCACGAGCGAGTCCTTCACCCGCCGCACGTGCGGGAAGCGGGCCGCCCAGGCGGCCACCTGCGCCGTGAGCGCCGCCTCCTCGCCGATGGGCGAGAGCGTGGCGCAGAGCGCCGCCGTCCGATCGGCGAGCCGCGCGGCGAGCGCGGCGTCGGCGGCCGGGTCGGTCACACCTGGACCTCGAAGTCGCGCAGGGCCTGGTTGAGCGAGACCTTCTTGTCGGTGGACGCGCTGCGCCGGCCGACGATCAGGGCGCAGGGGATCTGGTAGGTGCCGGCCGGGTACTGCTTCGGCCGCGTGCCGGGGATCACCACCGAGCGCGCCGGGACGCGCCCCTTGTAGACGACCTCCTGCGGGCCGGTGACGTCGATGATGGGCGTCGAGCCGGTGATGACCACGTTGGCTCCGAGCACCGACTCCTCCTCGACGAGCACGCCCTCGACGAGGATGCAGCGCGAGCCGAGGAAGACGCCGTCCTCGACGATGTTGGGCCGGGCTCCGGGCGGCTCGAGGACGCCGCCGATCCCCACGCCGCCGGCGATGTGGACGTTCCGTCCGACCTGGGCGCAGGAGCCGACGGTGGCCCAGGTGTCGACCATCGAGCCGGTGGCCACGCGGGCGCCCACGTTGACGAAGCCGGGCATCACCACCACGCCCGGCTCGAGGTGGCTGCCGAAGCGGACCACGCCGCCCGGCACCAGCCGCACCCCGGCCTTCTCCAGGTCCTTCTTGAGCGGGATCTTGTCGCGCGTCTGGAACGGCCCGAAGTCGGACGTCTCCATGGCGGTGATGCCGAAGTAGAGGTTCACCGCCTGCATCAGCCAGGCGTGCACCTTCCAGGCGCCGTCCACCTTCTCGGCCACGCGCAGCTCGCCGCGGTCGAGGCCGTGCATGGCCTGCACCACGGCGGCCCGGTGGGCCGGGTCGTCCAGCTTCGACCGGTCGGCGAAGGCCGCCTCGATCTTCCCCTGCAGCTCGCTCAGCTCGCTCATGTCGTCACCGTCCTCCAGCGTTCGATCGCCTCACGGCACTCCTCCAGCGTCGGCACGAGCGCCACGCGCACGTACCCCTCGCCGGCCCCGAAGGCGGTGCCCGGCGCCACCACGATGCCCGCCTCCAGGAGGCGGAGCGCGTAGCCCTGCGCGTCCAGCCCCGCCGGCACCTCGACCCACAGGTAGAGCGTCGCCTCCGAGCCACGCACCGTGAGCCCCTGCTCGGCGAAGAAGGCGGCGAAGAGATCGCGCTTGGCCTTGAAGACGGCCCGCCGCTCGGCGGCGTGGGCGTCGTCGCTCCAGGCGGCCGTGGCCGCGGCCGAGACGAAGTCGGGCGAGGCGACGCCGGGGTGGGAGCGGAGCCGCTTCAGCACGGCGACGAGGTCGGCGTCGCCGGCCACGAAGCCGGAGCGGTAGCCGGTCATGCCGCTCCGCTTGGAGCAGCTGTGCACGGCGAGCACGTTCTCCACCTGCACCTCGAGCATCGAGGGGGGCGGCTCGCCGAAGTAGATGTCGGCGTAGCACTCGTCGGAGACGACGACGAAGCCGTGCTTGGTGGCCGCGCGCCCCACCCGCGCCAGGTAGTCGCGCGGCGCCAGCGCGCCGGTCGGGTTGTGCGGGTAGCTCACCCAGAAGAGCAGCGTCCGGTCGAGCACCTCGGCGCCGAGGGCGTCCGGCTCGACGAGGAAGCGGTTGGCGGCGGTGAGCGGCACCTTCACCGGCTCGAGGCCGGCGAAGCGGGCCCCCACCTCGTAGGTCGGGTAGCCCGGATCGGGCATGACCACCTTGGTCCGCCGCGGGTCGCCGCAGAAGGCGAAGGGCAGGTGGAAGATGGTCTCCTTCGCCCCGGTGGCCGGCACGATCTGCCGGTCCGGGTCGACGGCGACGCCGAAGCGGCGCGCCAGGTAGCCGGCGGCGGCGCGGCGCAGCGACGGCGTGCCCATGGCGCTCGGGTACTGCGACACCTCCGGGACGGCGGCGCGCAGGGCCTCGCGCAGGAAGGCGGGCGTCGGCTCCTTCGGGTCGCCGAGGCCGAAGTCGAAGAGCCGCTTCCCCTCGGCGCGCAGCTTCGCCTTGCGCTCGTCGAGGGCGACCATCAGGTTCTTCTGGATCGAGTCCAGGACGGGGTTCTGGGGGATGTTGACCACGGGGCGCGAGATTATGCCCAAGAGCGGGAAAACGCGCTATGAGCGGCCCCATGCTGCGCTACGACGTGGTCGTCATCGGTTCGGGTCCCGCCGGGGAGAACGGCGCCATCCAGGCGGCCTCGCTCGGCAAGAAGGTGGCGCTGGTGGAGAAGGAGGCGGTCCCGGGCGGCGCCAGCGCCAACACCGGCACCATCCCCTCCAAGGCGCTCCGCGAGACGGCCCTCGCCATCAAGCAGGCGCGCGGCCGCGACGCCCACGGCATCGAGGTGCGCGTCTCCTCCACGGTCACGGTGCCCGAGCTCATGGGCCGCCGCGGCCTCGTCACCGCGCGCGAGCACAGCCGCATCCGCGACGGCCTCTCCCACGCCGGCGTCGAGGTCTTCCGCGGCGAGGCGAGCTTCGTCGACCCGCACACGCTGCGGCTCACCATCCCCGGCGGCAACACGCAGGAGATCGGCGCCGACGTGGTGCTGCTGGCCACCGGCACCCGCCCCTTCCACCCGCCGCAGTACAAGTTCGACCACGTCCGGGTCTACGACTCCGACTCGATCCTGATGCTCGACCGCGTGCCCCGCTCGCTCGCCATCCTGGGCGGCGGGGTGGCCGGCTGCGAGTACGCCTCGATCTTCGCCGCCCTCGGCGTCCACGTGCACATCGTCGACTCGAAGGAGCGGCTGCTCCCCTGGCTCGACGCCGAGCTGTCGCTCGCCATGCAGGAGCTCTTCGTCGAGGCCGGCATCGAGCTGCACCAGCAGCTGCGCGCCACCACCGTCGAGCCGGGCGAGCGCGACGTGCTCGTGACCCTCTCCACCGGCTCGCGCATCGTGGCCGAGAAGGTGCTGGTGGCCGGCGGCCGCATCGGCAACGTCGAGGCGCTCAACCTGCAGGCGGCCGGCCTCAGCGCCACCGAGAAGGGCATCCTCGAGGTCAACTCGCACTACCAGACCAAGGTGCCGCACGTGTACGCGGCGGGCGACCTGGTCGGCTTCCCCGGGCTCGCCTCGGCCTCGATGGAGCAGGGGCGCGTCGCCATGCGCCACGCCTGCGGCGGCGGCCGCTCCAAGCTCTCCGACACGCTGCCGGTCGGCATCTACACCATCCCCGAGGTCTCCTCGGTGGGCGAGACCGAGGAGTCGCTCTCGGCCAAGTTCACGCCCTACGTGGTGGGCAAGACGAGCCTCGTCATGAACGCCCGCGCCAACCGGGTGGGCGAGGCGGTCGGCTTCCTCAAGATCCTGGCGAGCAAGGGCGACGGCAAGATCCTGGGCGTCCACTGCATCGGGCCCCACGCCTCGGAGCTGGTCCACCACGGGCAGGCGGTGATGGCCCTCGGCGGCGACCTGCGCTACTTCGCCGACGCGGTCTTCAACTACCCGACGCTCGGCGAGGCGTACAAGTACGCCGCCTTCGACGCGCTGGAGAAGCTGGGCTCGGGGCCGACCGCGGCGGCCGCGAGCTAGCTCGGCCGCGGGCCGCCGAGCGCGCCGGCCACAAACGAACGGGGCGGCCGCTGGCCGCCCCGTCACCCCTCCTGCAACGGCTCCTCGATGTGAGGAACTGTAGCGACCGCTCCCCAAAAGCGGGAGCCTGTATCCATGTGACAACCTGCAAAGATTGTCGCACGCCCCCGGAGGGGTAGACGAGGACCCGGCGTGCGTCGGCCGCGCGCTAGCCGAGCCGGGCGCGAGCCTGCGACAGCGCGGTGTGCACCTGCTCGAGCGCCCGCTTGGCGGCGTCGAGCTCGTCGCGGTCGCGGCGCAGGCCGGCCAGCTCGGCGCCGAGCTGATCCCGCTCGCGCGTCAGCTC
>DASTGK010000547.1:0-3325 GCA_035719085.1 Anaeromyxobacteraceae bacterium | reverse complement strand
GCTCGACGCCCGCGCCTACGAGTGGGCCGTCTTCGCGGCGGTGCTGGTGCGCCACCGCGAGCGGCCGTGAGGCGCGGCCGGCGTAGCCGGGCTCACCGCGAGGCGCGGGCCTCCCGCGCCGTGCGCCAGAGCACGGCCAGGAAGCGGGGGTCCTTGCGCAGGTAGCGGTGCGCCAGCCGGCGCGGCTCGAGCGCCAGCCGCCAGAGCCACTCCAGCCCGGCGCGGGCCACCCAGCGCGGCGCGCGGCGGACGCGGCCGGCCAGGAAGTCGAGCGAGGCGCCCACGCCGACGGCCACCGCCGGCCCGAGCCGCGGGCGCACGGCGTGGATCCAGCGCTCCTGCTTGGGCGAGCCGAGCCCCACGAGGACGAGGTCGGGGCGCGCGGCGCGCACCCGCTCGGTCGAGGGGTGGTCCTCCCAGCCGGCGGGATCGGCCGGGACCGCCGGCGCGTCCACCCCGGCGACGGTGAGGCCGAGCTCGCGCTGGAGCCGGGCCGCCACCTCGCCCCCCACGCCCGGCGCGCCGCCGAAGAGGTAGACGCGCCAGCCGGCCTTCGCCGCCCGCTCGAGGAGCGGCCAGACGAGGTCGGAGCCGGCGACCCGCTCGGGCAGGGGCGTGCCGAGCAGCCGCGAGGCCCAGACGAGCGGCTGCCCGTCGGCGAGCGCCAGGCTCGCCTCGGCGTAGGCGGCGCGGAACGGCTCGTCGTCCTCGGCCGTGACGATGTGGTCGACGTTGGGCGTGTAGACGGCGCCGCCCGCCCCGGCGCGCACCAGCGCCTCGACGGCGTCGAGCGCCTCGCCGAAGCGGAGCGCGTCGATGGCGATCCGGCCGACCCGGACGCGCCGGCGCGCCACCGCCCCCACCGGCGCCGCGGGCTCCCCCTGCCCCGGCCCCGCGAGGCCGGCCTCCGGACGGACCATCCGGGCAGCATGGAAGGCGAGTCCGGGCCGGTCAAGCCGCGCGGTGGGGCCTCGCGCGCGGCCAGGACGTCCCTCGTCCGCGCGCCTTGACGCGGCGGATGGGCGCTCCTTACAGTCTCCGGGTACGCCGGGGGAACGCGGGGATGAAGGCGACGACCGCCACGAGCGCCGGACCGAGCCGATCGACCGAGCTGGCGCACCCGGAGCTCCCGGGGCGCGAGCTGCAGGAGCTCTGGTTCACGCTCTGCCAGCGCGACTGGCGCTCGGTGGTGCTGGTCCCGGCCGGCGAGGGCGAGTCGGCCGGCGCCTACGCGCTCGGGCTCGGCGAGGTGGGGCGCTGGCTGCGCGAGAACCCGGTCACCTTCGTCATGAAGGACGCGCTCGACTACGCCTCGGGGACGCAGATCGTCGCCGCCGCCACCTCCGCCTCCGGCCCGACCGCCCCGGGCCGGCCCGCGCCCGCCGGGCGGGTCATCGTCGCCATCCAGCCGGTGACGGTCGAGCCGCTCGGACTCGCCATCGCCCAGGCCGCCGACGCGGTCATCGTCTGCATCGAGCTCGGGCGCTCGAAGCTGCGCGACGTGGAGCGGACCGTGGCGCTGGTGGGCCGCGAGCGGCTCGCCGGCTGCTTCCTCGTCTCCTGACGCCGGCTAGCGGCGCCGCAGCTCGCCGAGCACCGGGAGCGCCAGCGCCTCCTCCACCTGCCACCGGTGCAGCGCCAGGCCGGAGCGCAGGTCGAGCCAGGTGACCAGCCCGAGCGTCCCGAGGAGCGCGGCGAGGACGCCGAGCGAGAAGTCGCGCACCGGCTTCGGGCTCACCGGCTCCTTGGGCACCTGCGCCGGCCAGACCACCGCGTAGCGGTACTTGAAGGCGGCGCGGGCGGCGTCGAGGTCGAGCTGGGCGGCGTTCATCCGCTCCACCATCTGCTGGTACTCGAAGCGCGCCTGGCGGACCCGCTCGGTGTCGCCCGAGGCGGCGCGCCGCGGCGGCGCAGGGGCCTGGCTGCGCGCCTCCTGCCGCCCCGCCTCCTGGGCGAGCCGCTGGGCGTACTCGGCCCGGAGCCGCCGCACCTCCTCGCGGAGCGGCGCGACCTGCGGCGACTCGCGCGAGAGCGCCTCCAGGTCGTGGCGCAGGGCGATGATGGTGGGGTGCGCCTCGCTGTAGACCGCGCGCTGCGCGTCGAGCTGGGCCTGCAGGTCGCTCTGCCGGCGCCGCCGGAACTCCTCGACGTCGGCGATGGCCCGCTCCTTGGCCTCGAGCATCGACCTGGCCTGGACCAGCTCGTCGCTCGGCGCCGCCACCCCGGCGACGGGGCGCGGCGCGGGCCCCTCGATGGGCGCGAGCTCGCCGCGCGACTCCTCGATGGTCCGGTCGAGCTGGGCGCGCAGCGCCGACACCCGGCCGCGCAGGAGCGAGATGGCCTCGTCCATGGCCGTCACCTCCTGCAGGTGGCGCGCCTCGAGGAAGTTCTGCACCGCCGCCTCGACCAGCAGGTAGGCCTGCTGCGGCTCGAACCAGTCGAAGGAGATGGTGACGGTCCCCTCGGAGGTGGTGACGTTCACCTCCTTGTCGAGCCGCACCACCAGCGCCGACAGCTCGTCGTCGGCGGTCGGCGGCGCCGCCCCGAGGAGCCGGCGCACCCGCTGGACGAGCTGGTAGCGCCAGCCGCCGTGGATCCTCGGATCGTGCGGGTCGTCGAGCAGGTGGCCCTGCTTCACCAGGGCGAGCAGGTTCTCGCGCCGGTGCACCAGCTCCCAGGCGGTGCGCGTGGGCGCGTCCTCGGGCGCCGTGGCGCGGCCGATCGACGGGAGCGCCTGCTGCCGCTGCGCCATGATGGTCGTCTCGACGCGGTAGATGGGCGTCCGCACCTGGAGCCAGACGGTGACGAGCGCGACGCCGGCCGCGAAGATCGCCGCCGCCACCCGCCAGCGCCGCCGCACGGCGCCGGCCACGTAGCCGGCCCACTCGCGCGGCGTCGGCCGCCCGCCCTGGCGCTCGTCGTCGTGGTCGTCGGGAAGGTCCAGCTCCAGCCTGCGCGTCATCCGTGCCCCCTCGGACGAACGTAACCCAATCGAACCCCCAGTTCAGCGGGGCGACCCGCCGGGGCCGCCTCGCACGACCGTGGGACGCGCGACCGGACGCCGCGCCGTTCCGCCGGCCCGTCGCGCCTGCTACCGTCGGAGCCGCACGCCACGGGGGGCGACGTGAAGGTCGGCTATCTCGTCAACCAGTACCCGCGGACAAGCCACTCCTTCATCCGGCGCGAGATCCAGGCGCTCGAGGCGGGCGGCCTCGAGGTGCGCCGCTACAGCCTGCGCCCGGGGACCGAGCGGCTGCCGAGCGAGGCCGACCGGCTCGAGGCGGAGCGGACCCGCTTCGTCCTCGACGCGGGGCCGGCCGGCCTC
>DASTGK010000546.1:0-10688 GCA_035719085.1 Anaeromyxobacteraceae bacterium | reverse complement strand
GGGGCGTGGCGGTGTGTTCGCCGTCGGTGTCCCCGCCGGCGTCGGCCTCGCGACCCGCTGCAGCACCGGCGTCTCCCGCTGCTGCGGCGTCGGCAGGCGGCGCGGCAGCGCCGCTGGCGTCAGCACGGGCGGGGAGGGGATGGCGGCCGGGGCGCGCGTCGGCGGCGGCGTGGCGAGCGGGCGCTCGGCCACCGGGGCGGGCGTCGTCACGCCCGGCGCGGCGCCGCGCGGCTCGCGCCGCGAGACGAGCCGCTCCACCAGCGCCCGGGAGGCGTCGTCGAGCGAGGTGAACTCCACCCCCATGCCCGGCGCGCGCGGCGGGTGGGCGTGGCGATCCTCGGCCTGGATCCAGCGGACCACCCCCTCGCCCTTCACCACCGTCTCGCCGCTCGCGAGCTTCAGCTCGAAGGCGAGGACGGTGCCGGCCGGCCGCGGGTCGCGCGTGCGGATGAAGACGCCGCCGCGCGAGAGGTTGACGGCGAAGCGCTGCGCGAACTCCTCGACGGAGCCGTAGGCGAGGCGCACCACGAGCCCGATCGGCGTGCGATCGCCGCCGCGCTTCTGGTCGGGAGGCCCCTCCACCTGGGCCCGATTATCCCCATCCGGAGCCCCGGATCGCAACGGGAAACGCGTGTTTTCTCCGGTGCCTGGGTCGCCTTGACGCGGGTGAGGTGGTGCGATATCCGTCCGCATGCTCAATCGCGACGACTTGAAGCTGGCCCTGACGTTCGACGACGTCCTGCTCCTGCCGGCCGAGTCGGACGTCCTCCCCAAGTCGGTCGAGACGTCGACGCGCCTCACCCGGAACATCTCGATCAACGTCCCGATCGTGTCCGCCGCCATGGACACCGTCACCGAGGCGCGCATGGCCATCGCCATGGCGGCCAGCGGCGGCCTCGGCTTCATCCACAAGAACCTCTCGGTGGAGGAGCAGGCGGCCGAGGTGCTCAAGGTGAAGAAGTACGAGTCGGCGGTGGTGGGCGACCCCATCACCATCGAGCCGGACGCGCCCCTCTCGGCGGCGGTGGCCCTGATGCGGGAGAACGGCATCTCGGGCATCCCGGTGACGCAGAAGGGGAAGCTGGTCGGCATCCTCACCAACCGCGACCTGCGCTTCGAGCGGAACCTCGATCAGCAGGTCCAGGCGGTGATGACCACCAAGCTGGTCACGGCGCGCGAGGGCGTCACCATCGAGGACGCCAAGGTCCTGCTGCACCGCCACCGCATCGAGAAGCTCCTCGTGGTGAACGAGGCCTTCGAGCTGCGCGGCCTCATCACCATCAAGGACATCGAGAAGATCTCGCAGCACCCCAACGCCGCCAAGGACAAGCTCGGCCGCCTGCTCTGCGGCGCGGCGGTGGGCGTGGGGCCGGACCGCGAGGCGCGCATCCAGGCGCTCCTCAAGGCCGGCGCCGACGTCATCGCCATCGACACCGCCCACGGCCACAGCCGCGGCGTCGTCGACGCGGTGCGGGCCACCAAGGCCACCTTCAAGGGCGTGGAGCTGGTGGCCGGCAACGTCGCCACCTACGAGGCGGCCGAGGCGCTCTGCCGCGCCGGCGTCGACGCGGTGAAGGTCGGCATCGGCCCCGGCTCCATCTGCACCACCCGGGTCGTGGCCGGCGTCGGCGTCCCGCAGATCACCGCGGTCGACGAGTGCGTCCGGGCCGCCGAGCAGCACGGCGTGCCGGTCATCTCCGACGGCGGCGTCAAGTACTCGGGCGACCTGGTGAAGGCGCTCGCCGCCGGCGCCTCGAGCGTCATGATCGGCTCGCTCCTGGCCGGCACCGAGGAGGCGCCCGGCGACGTCATCCTGTACCAGGGGCGCAGCTACAAGTCGTACCGCGGCATGGGCTCGCTCGGCGCCATGAAGAAGGGGTCGAAGGACCGCTACTTCCAGGCCGACGTGAGCGACGCCGACAAGCTGGTGCCCGAGGGGATCGAGGGGCGCGTCCCGTACAAGGGCACCATCGAGATGACGCTCTTCCAGCTGGTGGGCGGCCTGCGCAGCGGCATGGGCTACCTCGGCTGCCAGCGGATCTCCGACCTGCGGACCAAGCCGCGCTTCGTCCGCATCAGCAGCTCCGGCCTGCGCGAGAGCCACGTCCACGACGTGATCATCACGCAGGAGGCGCCCAACTACCGGGTCGACTAGGCTACGCTTTCGCGCTCCGCCCCGCTCGCCCGGCCGGCCCGGGCGGGCGGTTCATTTTTCACCGCCGAGGGGACCACGTGGACATCCACTCCGAGAAGATCCTGATCCTCGACTTCGGGTCGCAGTACACGCAGCTCATCGCGCGGCGGCTGCGCGAGCTGGGCGTCTACTGCGAGATCCACCCGTGCACCGTCAAGGCCGAGGCCATCCGGGCCTTCGCCCCGCGCGGCGTCATCCTCTCCGGCGGGCCGGCCTCGGTGACGGCCGAGGGGAGCCCCCGCCCCGACCCGGTGGTCTTCGAGCTGGGCGTGCCGGTGCTCGGCATCTGCTACGGCCTGCAGCTCATGGCGCACCTCCTCGGCGGCCGCGTCGGCCAGGCGCACCACCGCGAGTACGGCCCCGCCACCGTGACGGTGAAGCACGGCTCGGCCCTGCTGGCCGGCCTGCCCGACTCCATCGACGTCTGGATGAGCCACGGCGACGGCGTCGAGGCCATCCCGGCCGGCTTCCAGCCGATCGCCTCCACCCCCAGCGCCCCCTTCGCCGCGGTGGAGGACCCGCGGCGCCGCTTCTTCGCCGTCCAGTTCCACCCCGAGGTGGTCCACACGCCGCAGGGCAAGGACCTGCTCTGGAACTTCGCCCACGCCGTCTGCGGCTGCTCCGGCGCCTGGTCGATGCGGGCCTACGTCGACGTGGCGGTGGAGCAGATCCGCGCCCAGGTGAAGGACGGCCACGTCATCTGCGCCCTCTCCGGCGGCGTCGACTCGGCGGTGGCGGCGCTGCTGGTGCACCGCGCCATCGGCGACCGGCTGCGCTGCATCTTCGTGGACAACGGCGTCCTCCGGCAGGGCGAGCGGGCCCAGGTCGAGGAGGTCTTCGGCCAGATGTTCCACCTGCCGCTCGTCACCGTGGACGCCTCGCGGCGCTTCCTGGCGAAGCTGGCCGGCGTCACCGACCCGGAGCAGAAGCGCAAGATCATCGGCCGCGAGTTCATCGCCGTCTTCGAGGAGGAGGTGGAGAAGCTGGCCACCCACGGCGAGCGGGCCCAGTTCCTGGTGCAGGGCACCCTCTACCCGGACGTCATCGAGTCGGTCTCGTTCAAGGGGCCGTCGGCCACCATCAAGAGCCACCACAACGTCGGCGGCCTGCCCGAGGTGATGAAGCTCGCGCTGGTGGAGCCGCTGCGCGAGCTCTTCAAGGACGAGGTGCGCCGGCTCGGGATCGAGCTCGGCCTGCCGCCGCAGATCGTGCAGCGCCAGCCGTTCCCGGGGCCGGGGCTGGCCATCCGGGTCCTCGGCGAGGTGACCGAGGAGCGGCTGGCGGTGCTGCGCAAGGCCGACGTGGTGGTGCAGGAGGAGGTCCGCAAGGCCGGCCTCTACGAGCAGATCTGGCAGGCCTTCGCCGTGCTGCTGCCGGTCCGCTCGGTGGGCGTCATGGGCGACGAGCGCACCTACGAGGCGACCTGCGCCATCCGCGCCATCGAGTCGACCGACGGGATGACCGGCGACTGGGCGCGCCTGCCGCACGAGCTGCTCGGCCGGATGTCGTCGCGCATCACCAACGAGGTCCGCGGCATCAACCGCGTGGTGTACGACATCAGCTCCAAGCCGCCGGCCACCATCGAGTGGGAGTGACACCCACTCCAACCTCGTTCCACCTCCGGTCGAAGGCGACTAGTATGTCCCACGATCCGGAGGCTTCCTGATGCCGCGTCGCACCCGACTCGCCCCGCTGGCGCTCCTCGCCGCCGCCGCCCTCGGCGGCTGCCAGGACTACAACTTCAGCCCGGTCAAGTACTGCCTCATCCAGCCCGGCACCGAGCGCGTCACGCTCTCGGACATCTCCACCGCGGACCTCCTGTTCGTGGTGGACGACTCGGGCTCGATGGGCGGCAAGCAGGCCAAGCTGGCCCAGAGCTTCGACGCCTTCATCGCCGCGCTGAGCAAGACCAACCAGGACCGCGTGGCGGCGAACCTCGAGCCGATCGACTTCCACATCGCCATCACCACGACGTCGGTCTTCCTCGACCTGCCGACCAACGCCGCCTGCTCGGCCACCTGCGCCGGCTCGCCCGGCTCCAAGGTCTGCTGCGACACCTCCACGAGCCAGCCGCTCAAGGTGGCGCGCACCTGCTCCACGCTCGGCAGCGCCGCCGAGTGCAGCGGCGGCAACACCTGCCGCACCGACTGCCTCGGCCAGAGCGGCGAGAAGACCTGCTGCCCCGGCGCGGCCACCTTCCCGGAGCAGGTGGCCCAGGCCTGCAGCACGCTCGGCGACCCGTGCGGCAACATCCAGAAGCGGTACGGCACGACGCGCGTGGCCCAATCCTGCGCGCCCCTGGCGTCGGGCCAGCCCGACCTCACGTGCCCCGCCGGCACCACCTGCAACACCAGCTGCCCCGGCATGAGCGGCGCCAAGGCCTGCTGTGATCTCGCCACCGGCACGCCGCCCCTGTGCGACATCGGCGTCGGCACGGTGGGCGGCCTCTACCCGCGCGGCGACTTCGTGCGGAAGGGGAGCAATCCGCGGGTGCTCCACTTCACGAAGGATCTTTTCTGCGTTCGCAACGCCACCGACACCGGCTGCCTCAACTCCGGCCCGCCGGGGCCGGCCGCGACCGCGACCATCCAGACGCTCACCGACCAGTTCAAGCAGAACGTGGCGGTCGGAACCTGCGGCTCGGGCCAGGAGCAGCCGCTCGAGGCGGCGCGCCGCGCCATCAAGAAGGCGCTCAAGCAGGACGGGCTCTCGCAGCCGGCCGACGTCCTGCCGGGCGAGTGGCCGCACCAGAAGTCGAAGCTGCTCGTGGTCTACGTGGGCGACGAGGACGACTGCTCCTCGCCCGAGGATCCCAACCTCGGCATCATCATGAACCTCTCGGGCACCGACGCCTGCGAGGCCGACGTGAACGGCCGGCGCTTCCCGGTCGGCGAGTTCGCCGACTTCCTGGCCGGCCTCGGCCGGCCGCTCGCCACCGGCGTCATCGCCTCGGCCACGGGAGAGACCTGCGTCGACGGCGCGTGCCAGGCCGGCCTCTGCTGCGACACCAACTGCACCGGCAGCGCCGCCGTCTGCACCCTCGGCGGCCTCTGCGGCGGCCAGGGGGCCGGCTTCCGCATGCTTGAGCTCAACAAGACGCTCTCGGGCCGAGGCGAGGACGTCGTGACCGGCTCGGTGTGCGACCCCGGCTCGGCCGGCAGCCTCGGCTTCTCGGGGACGATGTCGCGCGTCGCCGAGGTGGTGAAGCAGCCGAACGCCTTGGTGCTGCCGACGCAGCCCGCCTCCGACAGGCTGATCCTCCTGCGGATCATCGCGCCGGACGGCTCCACGCGGAAGACCTGCGGCGACCCGGCGCCGGCCGGGACCGCCCTCGCCGACGCGCAGGCCGGCTATGACTGGTGGTTCACGAACCCCGACCCGCCCCCGATCCCCACCGGCCCGTCCAAGTACATCAACATCAACCGGACGGCGGGGAGGCGCAACTGCGAGGCCAACCCCGGAGAGACCTACTCGGCCGATTACCTGGGCCTCGTGCCCGCCCTCGGCTGCGCCACCGACTTCGACTGCGTGGCCGCGCTCGGCGGCTTCCAGAGCCAGTGGCACTGCGAGGGCCCGCCAGCGACGAGCAAGGGAACCTGCATCTGTCAGTAGCGGCCGGGGCCTCCATGGTGGCGCGCACCCGCCCTGAGCGGGGGGCGCCGCCGGGCCGGGACCAGGACGCGTGGTCAGGGTCAGCGCGGCTTCGCCCCATGTAGGGGCGCGCCAGCACGACCCATACGCGTCTAGGTTACGAGCAGTGATCTCGACGTCTCTATGCGTCGCGCTCGTCGCGTCAGCGGCGGTGGCGGCCGAAGGTGCGCCGGCCGGCGGCTCGTCCGCCGCCGCGGCGGCCCCGCTCGACGTGGCCATCGCCCGGGTGGACGCCGCCTGGCCCCGCCGCGACGAGCCGGGCGCGCTCGACGAGGCGAGGAGGGCGCTCGACGAGGCGGCCGGCATCGCCCCGGCGAGCTACGGCGTCCTGTGGCGCGAGGCGCGGCTCGAGGCCTGGCGCTCCGAGGACCCCGCCATCTCCGACGGCGAGAAGAGCGCCCTCGGCAAGAAGGCCTGGGACCTGGCGGAGCGGGCCATCGCCGCCGATCCGGCCAGCGTCGAGGGCTACTTCTACGCCGTCGCCGGCATGGGCAACTACTCGCTCGGCATCGGCATCCTCTCGGCCCTGGCGCAGGGGATCGAGGGCAAGTTCAAGGCCCGCCTCTCGCGCGCCGCCGAGCTCTCGCCGGGCTTCCAGTCGGGCGCCGTCCCGACCGCCTGGGGGCGCTTCTGGTTCAAGCTCCCCTGGCCCAAGCACGACGGCGGCAAGTGCGCCCGCGCGCTCCGGGAGGCGCTGGCGATGAACCCGGACAACGTGCGGGCGCGCGTCTACCTCGGCGACCTGCACGCCGACGAGGGGCGCGACGCCGACGCGCGCGCCGAGTACCAGGCGGCGCTGGCGAAGCCGCCCGGCCAGTACGACGCGCCCGAGGAGCGGCGCTGGCAAGGGGTGGCGCGGGCCGCCCTGGATCGGCTCGACCGGCGCGGGGGCGCCCGAAGGGAGAGGGAGCGATGACCGCCACGACCGCCGCGGCGAGGCCGCCGGAGGGAGCCCACATGCAGAGGAACCTGGTCGCGCTCTTCGAGGCGCAGGCGCGGAGCCGCGGGGCGGCGCCGGCCGTGCGCCACAAGCGCGGCGGCGCCTGGCAGGACGTCGGCTGGGACGAGGTGGCCCGCCGGGCGCGCGACGTGGCCGACGGCCTCGCCGCCATGGGGCTGCAGCGCGGCGACCGGGTCGCCATCCTGGGCGACACCAACCTCGAGTGGATCCTGGCCGACCTCGGCATCCTCGGCGCCGGCGGGATCACGGCGACCATCTACCAGTCGAACCGGCCGCACGAGTGCCAGTACATCCTGGAGAACTCCGGGGCGCGGTTCGTCTTCTGCGACAGCGACGCCCAGGTGGCCAAGATCCGCGAGGTGCGCGGGCAGCTGCCGCGGCTCGAGCTGGTGATCCGGGCGGCCGGCGCGGCGGCCGACCCGTTCGAGCGGACGCTCGCCGAGGTGGAGCGGGCCGGCGCCGCCTGGCGCCAGGCCCACCCGTCGGCCCACGAGGAGCGGCTCGCCGGCGTCGGGCCCGGGGACGCGGCCACCATCATCTACACCTCGGGCACCACCGGCGCGCCCAAGGGCGTGGTGCTGACGCACGGCAACTGGACCTACGAGGCGGCGGCGGTGGCGGAGCTGCAGGTCATCCGGCCCGACGACACCATCCTCATGTTCCTGCCGATGGCCCACTCGTTCGCCAAGGTGATCGAGGCGGTCTGGTTCGCCACCGGCGCCACCGGCGTCTTCGTCGAGTCGATGGAGAAGATCGTCGACAACGCCGGCGAGGCGCGCCCGACGGTGATGCCGGCGGTGCCGCGCATCTTCGAGAAGGCCTACAACGCGGTGGTGGCGAAGGGGCTGGCCACGCCGGGGCTGAAGGGGAGGCTCTTCAAGCTGGCCATGGACGGCTTCGACGCCTGGGTGGCCGCCAAGGAGCAGGGGAAGGAGCACCAGAGCCTCGGCTTCCTCGTCGGCCGCAAGCTCGTCTTCCCCAAGCTGGCCGCGACGCTGGCCGAGCGCTTCGGCGGCCGCATGCGCCTCTTCGTCTCCGGCGGCGCGCCGCTCTCGCCCAAGATCGCCTGGTTCTTCAACCAGGTGGGGCTCACCATCCTCGAGGGCTACGGCCTCTCGGAGTCGAGCGCCGGCACCTTCGTCAACCGGCCCGGCCGCAACAAGATCGGCACGGTGGGGCCGCCGGTGCCGGGCACCGAGGTGCGCATCGCCGAGGACGGCGAGATCCTGGTGAAGGGCCCCGGGGTGATGAAGGAGTACTTCGAGAACCCGGCCGCCACCGCCGAGGTGCTGCAGGACGGCTGGCTCCACACCGGCGACATCGGCGTCATCGACGAGGACGGTCACCTCAAGATCACCGACCGCAAGAAGGACATCATCGTCACCGCCGGCGGCAAGAACGTGGCGCCGCAGAACCTGGAGAACGAGCTCAAGACCGACCCGCTCGTCTCGCAGGTGATGGTGCACGGCGACAAGCGCAAGTTCCTCTCGGCGCTGGTGACGCTCAACGAGGAGTCGGCCCGCCGCTGGGCCACCGACGCCGGCGTGCCGGCCGGGGCGAGGCTCCACGAGGACCCGAAGGTGCGGGCCCGGATCCAGCAGGCCATCGACGCGATCAACGCGCGCCAGGCGAGCTACTCGACCATCAAGAAGTTCGCCATCGTGCCGCGCGACTTCACCCAGGAGACGGGCGAGCTGACCCCGACGCTCAAGGTGAAGCGCAAGGTGGTGACGCAGAACTACAAGGCGGTGCTCGACGCCTTCTACGTGGAGGACGACGACCGCGGGTAGGCGGCCCCGCCCGCCTCGCCTTGACAGCCCCCCGCGCCGGGCCCTATGGGATCCGGACCGATTCTCGAATCGGTCGGGGGCTGGAGGTCGAATGGGTGAGCCGGTGCAGAGCGTCAAGGACGTGTTCGAGCGGCACATGCCGGAGCGGCTCAAGGCCAAGCCGGACGTGGTGGCCAAGATCAACGCCGTCTACCAGTTCAACATCTCCGGGCCGAACGGCGGCGCCTGGTCGGTCGACTGCACCAACGGCGGCGCCATCAGCCAGGGGACGGCCCCGGCGGCGCGCTGCACCGTGGCCATGGCCGAGGGCGACTTCCTCAACGTCGTCAACGGCAAGCTCAACCCGCAGATGGCCTTCATGACGGGCAAGCTCAAGATCCAGGGCGACATGGGGCTCGCCATGAAGCTCCAGCAGATCCTCACCTGACCCATGGCCGGGCGGCTGCCGCTCGAGGGCGTGCGCGTCCTCGACCTGTCGCGGCTCCTGCCCGGACCCTTCGCCACGCTGGTCCTCGCCGACCTGGGCGCCGACGTCGTCAAGGTCGAGGACCCGGCCGGCGGCGACGGGCTGCGCCTCGTCCCGCCGCTCGCCGGGGAGCAGTCGGGCGCCTTCCACGCGCTCAACCGGAACAAGCGCTCGCTGGCGCTCGACCTGAAGGCGCCGGGCGGCGCGGCCGCCTTCCTGCGGCTGGCGCGCGGCGCCGACGTGGTGGTCGAGTCCTTCCGCCCCGGCGTGCTCGACCGGCTCGGCGCCGGCTGGGCGGCGCTGCACGCGGCCAACCCGCGGCTCGTCCTCTGCTCCATCACCGGCTACGGGCAGGACGGGCCGTACGCCGGACGCGCCGGCCACGACCTCGACTACGCCGCGCTGGCCGGGCTGCTCGCCCTGAACGGCCCGCCTGAGCGCCCCGCGCCGCTGGCGGCGCCGGTGGCCGACGTGGCGGGCGGGGCCTGGCCGGCGGTGGCCGGCGTCCTGGCGGCGCTCGTCGCCCGCGGGCGCGACGGCGAGGGGACGCGCGTCGACGTCTCGATGGCGGAGGGAACGCTGGCGCTGCTCGCCATGCCGCTCGCCATGGCCTGGGCGCGCGGCGCGCCGCTGGAGCGCGGCCGCGAGGTGCTCACCGGCGGCCTCGCCGCCTACGGCGTCTACCGCACCCGCGACGGGCGGTGGGTGGCGCTGGCGGCGCTCGAGCCGAAGTTCTTCGCCGCCTTCTGCCAGGCGGTGGGGCGGCCGGAGCTGGCCGTGCGCCAGTACGAGGAGGGAGGCGGCCCGCGCGCCGAGCTCGAGGCGATCTTCGCCGGGCGGACGCGCGACGAGTGGGCCGCCTTCGCGGCGGCGCACGACGTCTGCCTCGCGCCGGTGCTGGAGGGGGACGAGCCGCGCCGGGACCCGCACCTCGTGGCGCGCCGCGCGGTGGCCGAGGTGCCGACGCCGTGGGAGGGGCGGGCGCTGCCGGGCGTCGCCTCGCCGGTGCGGCTCGAGGGGGCCGAGCCGCCGAGGCGGCCCGCGCCGCGGCTCGGCGAGCACGGGGAGGCGGTGCTGCGCGAGCACGGCTTCTCGGCCACCGAGATCGCGGCGCTCCGCGCGTCGGGCGCGCTCGGGTGAGGGGACGCATCCGCGGGTGCGCTCGGGTGGTCACGGGTCTCCTGGGGCGCATGGGCTTGACACCCGGTCGGAGCCCGAGCAGATAGGGGAGGTCCGATGCGCGCAGTCATCGCCGCCGCCCTGTCGCTCTTCCTGGTGCTCCTGGCCGTCGCGCCACACGTGCACCACGAGGGGCCGCACGGCACCGAGGAGTGCGCGGTCTGCGTGAGCCGCGGCGCCGACGTCGCCGAGTCGCAGACGCCGGACCTCGAGCCGGCGGCGCTCCCTGCGGGCGACGCGCCGCTCGCCCCCGGCCTCGCGCCGGTGGCCGGCGCGCCGCTCGGCGCCGTGCCCGGGCAGTCACCTCCCCGCGCCTAGCCGCGGGACGTTCCAGACCGGAGCCGTACCACGTGGACGTGGCGCGCCCGCAGCGCGCGCCGAGGTGCATCCAGACATGCGTTCCCTGATCGTGACCGGCGCGCTCGCCCTCGCATGTCTGGATGCACC
>DASTGK010000545.1:0-3375 GCA_035719085.1 Anaeromyxobacteraceae bacterium | reverse complement strand
CCGCTACTCGACCTTGAAGCGCTTCACCAGCTCGGCCAGCCGCTCGGCGAGCTTGGTCAGCTCGGCGGCGGCGCCGGTGGCCTGGCGCGAGCCGGCCTGGGCGGCGCGCGTCACCTCCTCGATCTCCGACATCGACTGCACCACCTGCTCGGTGGCGGTGCGCTGCTGCTGCGTCGCCAGGTGGATGACGCGGGCGGCGTCGCTCGTCTCCTGGATGCCGGAGAGGATGCCGGTCACCGAGTGCATGGCCGCGCCGGCCAGCTTCTCGCCCTCGCCGGCCATCTTCTTGTTGCCGTCCGACGCCTCCTTGGCGGCGTGGGTCGACTCGCGGATCTCGGTGATGAGGTTCTTGATCTCCTTGGTGCTCTCCATCACGTTCTCGGCCAGCCGGCGCATCTCGGCCGCCACGATGGAGAAGCCGCGGCCGGCCTCGCCCGCCTTGGCCCCCTCGAGCGCCGCGTTGAGCGCGAGCAGGTCGGAGCGGTCGGCGATCTCGTCGATCACCTCCACCACCGTGCCGATCCGCTCGACGCGCCGCGACAGCTTGCCGATGGCGTCGTCCACCTC
The DNA here is from genome assembly GCA_035719085.1 of Anaeromyxobacteraceae bacterium. Taxonomy (GTDB): domain Bacteria; phylum Myxococcota; class Myxococcia; order Myxococcales; family Anaeromyxobacteraceae; genus JADKCZ01. The sequence continues at coordinate 2,808 of DASTGK010000545.1, read as the reverse complement.
GACGGCGTTGTGGCGCACCTTCTCCATCGACTCGGCGAAGAGCTTGATCGAGCCCTCGCCCTGCTTGGCGCCGGTGAGCGTCTGCTCGGCGATGCCGGCCACCATCTGGGCGTTCTCGGCGATCTGGTGCGAGGCGCCCTTCAGCTCCTCCATGGTGGCCGTGGTCTCGTGGATGGCCGAGGCCTGGGCGGCGGTGGAGGACTCGTTCTGTGTGGCGGCGGCCAGCACCTCGGCCGACGAGGTGGAGAGCTGCAGCGCCGCCTCGCGGATCTCGGTGACGAAGCGCTTCAGCGTCTCCATCACCTGGCCGACGCCGGCGATGAGCGGGGTGAGCGCCGCGTCGGTGATGCCGAGCCGCAGCTCGCCCGAGAGGTCGCCCTGCACCACCAGCCGGATCATCGCCTCGATGGCCTCGTCGACGCCGTCGGAGACCGCCTGGACGCGCGCCCGGGCGTCGGCCACCTGCTCGCCGACGTGGAGGCGCGCCGCCTCGGCCGCCTCGGCCACGAGCCGCAGCCCGGGGTCGGCGATCTCGGCCGGGGCGAGCGCCACGTCGTAGCGCCCCTCCGAGAGGGCGCGCACGGCGGCGGCCACGCGGGCGGCGTCGGCCTTGGCGTCGCTCTTGGCGGCCGCCTTCGGCTTGGCGCCGTTCCGCTTCGCGGCGGGCTTCTTCGGGGACTTCGGGGTGGGGTCGAGGTCGAAGGTTTCGGCCATGGCTCTCTCTGGTGGTGCGTCAGCGCGCGGCGGCGGCGCGCCGCTCGCGGATGAGGGTGGGGAGGTCGACGAGCAGGGTGGGGGCGTCGTCGAAGACGACGATGCCGGCGACGGCGGAGGTCTGGAGGACGGCGGCGGCGAAGGGGGGCAGCGCGTGGAGCTCGCCCTCGCCCACCTTGCGCACGCCGAGCACCTGGTCCACCACCAGGGTGGCCTCGGTGCCGTCGTGGTCGTCGTTCACGACGATGCCGCGCTCGCGGCCGAAGGTGGGGCCGAGGCTGGTCCCCTCGACGAGCTCGTCCTCCGGGACGTCGCGCACGCTGCCGATGCGGACCACGTCGTGGACCGCCGAGGCGTAGACGCGCGCGCCGACCTGGAACATGAGGAGCTCGCTGCCGTCGTCGCTCACGCGGCCGGGCCCCCCGCGGGGACGGCGCGGGCGCGCGCCGTCTCGACGAGCCGGGGGAGATCGAGGATGGCCACCGCGCCGTGCTGGTCGCGGCCGACGGCGGAGAGGAACTCGGCCATGCCGGCGTGCTCGGCCGGCGCCGGCTCGATCGACCGCCGCGGCAGGGCGACCAGCCCCTCCACCGCGTCGGAGACCACCGCCACCTTCCACAGGCCGCAGTGGACGATGGCGGCGCGGGTCGAGGGGCGGATGGGGATGGCGCCCTGGCCGACGAGCTGGCCGATGTCGAGCACCGGCAGCACCTCGCCGCGGTGGGTGAAGACGCCGGGCAGGAAGGACGGCGCCGCGGGCAGCCGCGTCAGCGGCCCGAGCCGCACCACCTCGGTGACGAGCGGCGCCTCGAACGCGTAGCGGCCGCCGAGGAGGCGCAGGCAGAAGTACCAGGACTCCTGCGCGCCCCTCCCGCCGCCGGCGGGCTCCAGACCTTCCCTGACCTCTGCCATGACGGGCGATTATCAGCCGGTATGGGACGGGGCAGCAAGACGGTGTATAGGAGGACCCCTCCGCCCCCGGGGCATGTCGTGAAGATCCTCATCTGCGCCGACAGCGAGCTCCTCCTCCAGATCGCCGGCATGGCGCTGGAGGCGGCCGGGCACCAAGTGGTGCTCGGGCGGGATCCCTTCGGCCTCGTCCCGGACGCGCCCACGGCCCAGGTGCTGCTGGTCGACGTGGCCCGGGCCGGCCAGGCCTCCCACCTCTTGCGCGACCGCGGCTTCACCGGCCGGGCCCTCCTGGCCGGCGACGGCGAGGCCGACGAGCTCTCGGCCAAGGCGAGCGAGCTGCGGCTCGACGGCGCCGTCGAGCTCTCGCCGCCCGAGGAGCTGCCGCAGCGGCTCCAGGCGGCCATGGAGCGCAAGCGCAAGGTGCTCATCGTCGACGACTCGGAGATCGTGGCCCGGGTGCTGGCCGAGGACCTCGCCTCCAAGGGGTTCGAGATCCAGTACGCGCCGGACGCCGAGAAGGCGACCTCGATCATCCTGAAGCGCGCGACGCGCCCCGACCTCATCCTCCTCGACATCAACATGCCCAAGGTCGACGGGGCGCAGTTCTGCCGTTTCGTGAAGAAGAACGCCATGTTCAAGTCGATCAAGGTGCTCTTCTGCTCCGGCGAGGACCGCGAGAAGGTGACGCGGCTCGTCGAGGAGTGCGGCGCCGACGGCTACATCCTCAAGGACGAGTACCTGGGGAAGTGGATCATGGACAACGCGGGCTGACTAGGGACACGCCGTCACCGAGTTGCACCTCCCCGGCGTCCCCTCGCCGACCGCGCAGGCCAGGTTGGCCGCCTCGTCCGGGCCGGCCGGCACCACGCGCTCCACCGCCGCCGGGCAGCGCGGCGCCACGCCCCCCTCGCCGAAGGTGGCCTGCACCGCGCCGTCGGGATCGACCAGCCGGACCTCCGGCGGCCGGTCGTCGGCGAGCCCGCCGGCGAGCGCCGAGGCCCCGCAGGCGAAGCGCGGGAGGCCGGCCGGCAGGTCGTAGCGTCCGTCCCAGGCGCCGCCCGTCACCAGCGCCGCGCCGCCCGGCGCCACCCACGCCTCCCCGGCCGCCGGCACCAGCTCGCAGGAGGCGAGCGCGCCGCTCGAGGTGCGCTTCGCCAGCCGCCAGCCGGCGAGCGCGAGCGG
>DASTGK010000544.1:0-6389 GCA_035719085.1 Anaeromyxobacteraceae bacterium | reverse complement strand
GAAGTAGCGATCGTGCGTGACGAGCAGCAGCGCGCCGGCGTGCTGGTCCAGCTCCTCCTCCAGCCAGTCGACCGTGTCGGCGTCGAGGTGGTTGGTCGGCTCGTCGAGGAGGAGCAGGTCGGGCCGGCTGAGGAGCGCCCGCGCGATGGCCACGCGCTTGCGCGTGCCGCCGGAGAGCTCGGCCACCCGCCGGTCCCAGTCCTTCACGCCCAGCCGGTCGAGGAGCCGCCGCGCCTCGTGGGCGGTGTCCCAGCCGCCCAAGTGCTCCACCTTGTCGGAGAGCGCCGCCAGCTCGGCCAGGAGCCGATCGTGCGCCGGCCCCTCCGGCGTGGCCCCGAGCCGCGCCGCCAGGGCGTGGTGGGCCTCGATGGCCGCCTTGAGCGGCGCGCGCGCCACCTCCAGCTCGGAGGCGACGGTGGCCCCCTCGGCGAACTCCGGCTCCTGCGGCAGGTAGGTGACGGTGGCGCCGCGCCGGAGCTGCAGGTCGCCCCGGTCCGGCTCGGCGGCGCGGGCCAGGATCTTCATGAGCGACGACTTGCCCGACCCGTTGACGCCGACGAGGCCGACCCGCTCCCCCTCCTCGATGGTGAGGGTGAGGTCGTCGAAGACGGTGCGGCTGCCGAAGGAGAGCCGCAGGCCGGCGGCGTGGAGGAGCGTCACGCGCGCCTGTGTAGCACGCGGCGGCGCCTGGGCGTCAGGGCGGCTCGACGGCGCCGAGGGTGCAGGCGGCGGGGCGGGTCACGCCGCGCTGGTCGACCGGCTGGCAGGAGGCGCCGGCGGCGAGGGCCTGGCTGCCGGCGGCCGGCACCGCGGTCTCGGTCGGCCCCCCGTGATCGCCGAGCGGGCCGAGCAGCGGATCGCCCCGCGCGGCGCCGGCCACGCAGTCGCCGTCGGCCGGCGCCCCCGCCCCGGCCCACTGCAGCACGTGGTCCCCGCCCGCCACGGCGCCGGCGGTGGCGTCGTGGCAGTTGGCGTCCACCCACCGGTTGGCGGCCACGTTCGAGATGACGCCGTTGCGGATGGTGAGGAGCGCGTGGCCGAGGATGCCGGCCGCGAAGCCGGCCCGGTTGCCGGCGATGGTGACGCCGTCGAGCGTCCCGGCGATCCCGACGGTCCAGAGGCCGCCGCCGAGGCCGTTGGTGTTCGGGTCGGGCCGGTCGTAGACGGCGTTCTCGGCGATGGTGACGTTGGCGAGGTCGGCGCGGGCCCGGGCCGTCCCCATGTCGTGGAAGCGCAGGCCGGGCGCCGCGGCGGCGCGGTTGCGCGAGACGGTGCTGGCGGTGACCGTGACGCGCGTCCCCTGCAGGTAGGCGGCGCCGGCGCCGCTCCCCGGCTCGTCGGCCACGGCGTTCGCGTCGAGCGCCGAGCGGTCGATGGTGGTCGGCTCCTCGTGGTAGCTCGTGCGGAAGAGGGCGCCGCCGAAGGCGCCGGCCCGGTTGGCGCGCAGCGCGCTGCCGCAGACGGTGAGCGTGCGGTGCTCGCCGTCCATCGAGATGGCGCCCCCATCGCCGCCGTGGCCCACCTGCTGGCCGCCGGCGTCGACCGAGTTGGCGCCGCGCCCCGCCGCCTCGTTCGCCTCGAGCAGGGAGTCGACGACGGTGAGCGCCGTGTGGAGCGAGCCGAGCGCGCCGCCGTTGGCCGCCCGGTTGCCCCTGAAGACCGAGCGGTAGACCTCGGTGGAGGCCGGGTTGCCGACGCCGGAGATGGCGCCGCCCGCCACGTCCGGCCCCCAGGTGGCCGCGGCGTTGTCGAGGAAGAGGCAGTCGACCGCGGTGACCGCGCCGCCCTGGTGGAAGACGGCGCCGCCCCCGCCGTCGACGCCGGTGCCGAGCGGCGTGGCGGTGCCGCTGGCGCGCCCGTCGCGGAGGCCGAGCCGCTCGAGGCGCAGGCGCGGGCCGGCGTCGGTGAAGAGGCCGCGGATGGCCAGGATCCGCGTGGCGCCGCCGCCGGAGAGGGTGACGAGGCCGCCGCCGTCGAGCCAGGTGTCGCGCGTGATCACCTTCTCGCGCGAGACGTAGAGGACCACCGGGACGGGGCCGCAGGCGAAGCCGATCCGACCGCCCCCGGCCAGCGCCGCGTCGAGGGCCGCCTCGGTGCAGCTCTCCACCGTGCCGCTGCCGACCGTGACGGTCGGGCCCGGCCACGTGGCGGGCGGCGCGGGCGTGCCGCACACGGACGGCGGCAGGGCGAGCCCCTGCGTGCCATCGCCCACCACCGCGCCGCTCCGTGGCGCCGCGCCGCCGCTGCAGCCGGCCGCGGCGAGGAGGGCGACGAGGGGTGCGCAGGCGGGTCGCACGGTCCGGCCATGCTACCCCGCGCTGCGCCCGCCCCGTCACGTCCCCCTGGGGTCAGCTGCGCGCCTGCAAGGACCGCTTGTGCGCGTCGCTCGACTCGTCGTGGATGAGCGACTCCATCTTGCGCGCCAGGTCGGGCGAGACCTTCATGTGGTGCACCTTCTCGGCGTGCTCGCCCGCCTTCTTCAAGATCTCCTCGTTGGTGTTCCCCTTGCCCACCCAGTCGCAGTTCATCCCGGCGTCACGGCAGTGCAGATCCTTCACGGCGCGCCTCCGTCTGCCCTCCCGGAGCGGACGGGTAGCGGGGCCGAGGGCGCGCGGCGAGTCGATCGGCCGGCCCGCGTGGGGCCGCCCCGGCCGCTTACGCCCCCGCGCGGCCGGCGTGAGGCGCGGTCAGGGGCTGTGAGGCAATCCCCGGACCGAGCCAGACGGTCGAGGTGCGAGCCGCGCAAGGAGGAAGCCCGAAGGCGTAGTTCGTGCTACGGCGAGGGCTTCCGACGCCGCCCGGCGACGCAGATCGGCCGTCGCGGCGACGGGAGGGGGTTGTTTCACAGCCCATTAGACTCGACCGAGGGAGGTCGCGAGCTGGGCGCGGGCGCTCGCCAGGGTGAAGCGGGCCTTCACCTCCTGCGCCTCGGCGGTGGTGAGGGCCACCTGCGCGTCGTTGAGCTCGATGCCGCTCCCCAGGCCCGACTGGTAGCGCCCCTCGGCCAGCCGCAGCCGCTCGCGCGCGCTCGAGACCAGCTCGCCGGTCGCCTCCAGCGACGCCCGCGCCGCCCGGACCGCCAGCCGCGCCTGCGTCAGCTCGAGCCGGATCTGCTGGCGCAGCGTCGTCTCCTGCGCGTCGAACCCGTCGAGCGTGGCGCGCGCCTCCTCCACCTGGGCGCGCGTGCGGCCCCCCTCGAAGAGCGGCCAGGTGAGCGTGAGGCCGTAGCTCCAGCTCCGCGAGAGGTCATCGACCGCCGTCCCCGCCTCGCCCACCTTGCCGGAGGCGGCCAGGGTCGGCCCGTACTGCCCCTCGACGCTGCGCAGCGTCGCCTGCTGCGCCGCCCGCTGCCGCTCGAGCGAGGCCACCTCGGGCCGGGCCCGCAGCGCCTCGGCGAGCAGCTCCTCCACCGTCCCCTCCTCGCCCGGCACCGCCGGGTAGGGCTCGGCGGAGAGCGGCGCGTCGCTCGGGGCGTCGAGCCCCATGGCCTGGTCGAGCTGGGCGCGGGCCGTGGCGAGGTCGTTCTCGGCGCCGATGAGCTGCACCACGGCGCTGGCCCGGTCGGCGCGCGCCTGCGCCAGGTCGATCTCCGGCCGCGTGCCCACCTCGACGAAGCCCTTCACCTGCGCGAGGTGGGCCTCGCGGTTGGCGAGCGTCTCCCGCGCCACCTCCACCAGGTCGCGCGCCGCGCCGGCGTTGAACCAGGCGGCCCGCACCGCCAGCACCGCCGACTGGAGGGTGGTCCGCTCGTCCTGGGTCGCGGCGTCGGCGCTGGCCGAGGCGGCGCCGGTCCGGTTCCAGGTCTGGCCGAAGTCGAAGAGGAGCTGGCTCGCCTGGAGGCCGAGCGAGACGCTGTTGGCCGTGCCGACCGGCTCGGGGGCGTGCGACCGGCCGAGCCCGGCGGTGGCCGAGGCCTGCGGCAGGAGGCCGGCAGCCGCCTGGCCGACGCGGGCCCTGGCGGCCCTGGTGCGGGCCCGCGCCGCGGCGCGCTGCGGCTGGTGGGCGAGCGCGATCTCCACGGCCCGCTCCAGCGTGAGCGGCTCGGCGCCGGCGGCCGGCGCCGCGGCGGCTGGATCGGCGGCCGGCTCCCCGGCGGCCAGGGCGGCCGCGGGCAGGAGGAGCAGGGCCAGGGCGAGCGCGCGCGTCATTCGAACCTCAGGGCGGTGATGGGGTCGAGGCGGGAGGCCTTGAGCGCCGGCCAGAAGCCGAAGCCGACGCCCACCAGCGCCGAGAAGGCCACGGCCACGACGATGGCCTCGGGCCGGACGATCATGCTGAAGCCGGCCAGCGACGAGAGGAGCGTGCCGCCCCCGACCCCCAGCGCGATGCCGACCAGGCCGCCGCCGAGCGAGAGCGTCAGCGCCTCCACCAGGAACTGCAGCTGGATGTCGCGGGCCCGCGCCCCGACCGCCATGCGGACGCCGATCTCGCGGGTCCGCTCGGTGACCGAGACCAGCATGATGTTCATGATCCCGATGCCGCCGACGATGAGGGAGACGAAGGCGATGCCGGCGAGCAGCATGGTCATGATCCGGGTGCCGGCCTGCTGCGCCGAGGCGATCTCCGACGGGTTGCGGATGGTGAAGTCGTCGTCGGCCGCGCCGTCGAGCCGGTGGCGGTCGCGCAAGAGGGCGCGGATCTGCTGCTGGGCCCGGGCGTTGCCGTCGTCGCCGATGGCGCTCGCCATGATGATGCCGGGGAGGAACTTCTTGAGGCCGCCCTGGATCTTCTGCTGGAAGGTGGAGACCGGCACGAGCACCACGTCGTCGAAGTCCTGGCCGAAGGGCGACTGCCCCTTCTTCGCCAGCACGCCCACCACGGTGAAGGGGATGTTCTTCACCCGCACCACCTGGCCGACCGGCGCGGCGTTGGCCCCGAAGAGCTTCTCCACCACCGTCTGGCCCAGCACCGCCACCTTCTGGCCGCCGTCCACGTCGGCCTGCGTGAAGGCGCTGCCCTGCTCCACCGGCCAGGAGCGCACCGCCAGGAACTCGGGGGTGGTGCCCTGGATCGAGGTGGCCCAGTTGAGCTCCTCCGCCATCACCTGGGCCGAGGCCCGCAGCACCGGGGCGGCGTCCTTCACCGCCGAGAGCTCGGTCTGGATGGCCTTCAGGTCGTCCCAGGTGAGCGAGGGGAGCGATCCGGCCCCGCCCATGGCCCCGCCGCCGCTCGACGAGCCGTTCATGACGAGGAGCATGTTGGAGCCGATGGCGGCGAAGGTGGCCTCCACCCGCGCCTTGGCGCCGTCGCCGATGCCCACCATGGCGATGACGGCCGCCACGCCGATGACGACGCCCAGCGCCGTGAGGAAGGACCGCAGCTTGTTGCGGGCCAGCGCGCGCAGCGCCACCCGCAGGACCATGAGCGCGCTCACGCGTGCACCTCCTCGGCCGCCGCCGCGGCCTGGCGCGGCGCCTGGCGGTGGTCGGCGCGGACCAGCCCGTCCCGCATGGTGATGACCCGCGCCGCGTAGGCGGCGATGTCCGGCTCGTGCGTCACCAGGATGACGGTGATGCCGCCGCGGGCCAGGTCCTGGAAGAGCGCCATGACGTCCTCGCTGGTCCTCGAGTCGAGGTTGCCGGTCGGCTCGTCGGCCAGGAGGATGCGCGGCCGGTTGACGAGCGCGCGGGCGATGGCCACGCGCTGCTGCTGGCCGCCCGACATCTGGTTGGGGTGGTGGTCGATCCGCCCGCCCAGCCCGACGCGCTCGAGCGCCTCGCGGGCGCGGGCGTGGCGCTCGGCGGCGCCCACGTTGGCGTAGAGGAGCGGCAGCTCCACGTTCTCGAGGGCGCTGGTGCGCGAGAGCAGGTTGAAGCTCTGGAAGACGAAGCCGAGCGTCCGGTTGCGGATGGCCGCCAGCTGGTCGTTCGAGAGGCGCGACACCTCCTGCCCCTCGAGCAGGTAGCGGCCGGTGGTGGGCCGGTCGAGGCAGCCGAGCAGGTTCATCAGCGTCGACTTGCCGGAGCCCGAGGCCCCCATGATGGCGGTGAACTCCCCGGCGAGGAGGTCGAGCGACACGCCCGCCAGGGCGCGCAGCTCGACGTCGCCCATGCGGTAGACGCGGGTGACCTCCTCGAGGCGGACGAGCGGCTCGGCCATGGCGTGGCTCCTAGAGCGGCCGGCGCATGGCCTGGGCGAAGCCCGAGGGCGGCGCCGGCGCGTCGGTGACCACCTCGGCGCCCGGCGCCACCGCCCCCTCGACGATCTCGGTGCTGCTGCCGTCGGAGATGCCGGTGCGGATGCGGAGCGGGCTCGGCTTGCCCTCCTTCATCACCCAGACGGTGCGGCGGTCGGCCCCTTCGGCGCGGGGCGCCGCGGCCTGGGCCGGGCCGGTGTCGGCGCGCGCCACGCCCTCGCCGTGCGGTCCGGTGTGGCCGGCCGTCCCGCCC
>DASTGK010000543.1:0-3720 GCA_035719085.1 Anaeromyxobacteraceae bacterium | reverse complement strand
GAGCTCGGCCCGGATCTCGCTCCGCGCCACCGCCGACCGCGGCCGCGTGGAGATCTCCTCGCTCGACGCCCGGGCGCCGGGCCTGGCCGTCACCGGGAGCGGCCGCTGGCGCGAGGGGGGCGCGGTGGGCGGCGCGCTCCTCGCCGACGCGACCGATCTCGGGCGCCTCGGCCGGAACCTCGCCGCGCTGGGCGTCGACGGCGTGCCGCCCCTCGCCGGCCGGACGCGCGCGGGGGCCACGCTCGCCGGGAGCGCCGCCGCCCCGGCCATCTCCGCCACCGTGGAGGCGCCGGAGGCCCGCGCCGGCGCGCTCCGGATCGAGGGGGCGCGGCTCGCCGTGACGGCCTCCGGGCCGGCGGCCAGGGCCGCGGGCAGCGTCGACGGCACCGTGGCGCGGGCGCTCCTCGGCGCCACCGAGCTGCGCGGCCTCGCGGTCGGCGCGAAGGTCGAGGGGGACGAGGCCACGCTGCGCCTCGCGGCCCTCCTCCCGGAGGTCGGCCGGGATCCGGTGTCGGTGCAGGCCGGGGCGCGCCTCGCCAGGGACCGGCGGAGCGCGGCGGTGCACGACCTCGCCCTCGCCTGGCCCGGCGCCCGCTACGCGCTCGCCCGGCCGGCGGAGGTGCGGCTCCAGGGCCCCTCGGTCGACCGGCTGGAGCTCGCCGACGGCGAGCGGCGGCTCGCCCTCTCGGGCGGCCTCGGCCCGCGCGACGCCCTCGACGCGCGGCTCGAGGTGGCGCGGCTCGACCTCGCGAGGCTGCCGCGCGGCCTCGTGCCGGCGGACCTCGGCCTCGCCGGCGAGCTCTCGGCCGACGCCCGCGCCACCGGGACGCCGGACCGGCCGCGGGTCGAGGGGAGCTTCTCGCTCACGAACGGCACGGCGCGCGGCCTCTCCGGCCTCTCGGCCCACGGCGCCGCCACCTGGGACGGCGAGGCCCGGCGGCTCGCCGCCACGCTCGGCCTCTCGCGCGAGGCGGGCGGCACGATCGGGGCGACCGCCGACCTGCCGCTCCCGCTCGCCCGCTCCCGGCGCGCCGAGCCGGTGGCGCTCACCGTGACGCTCGCCGGCTGGGCCATCCCGCCGCTCCTCGCGGCGGCGGGCGCCGAGGCGCCCCTCACCGGCACGGCCGGCCTGCGGGCGACGCTCGGCGGCACGGCGGCGGCGCCGACGCTCGCGGCCACCTTCGACCTGGCCGGGCTCACCTGGGAGGACCTCGGCCCCTTCGACGCCACGGCGGCGCTCGACGACCCCGGGGCCGCGGCGACGCTCAGCGTCGAGGCGCGCCACGCCGGGGCGAAGCTGGCCGCCCTGAAGGCCTCCGCGCCGCTCGACGTGGGCGCGCTCCTCGCCGATCCGGCGGCGGCGCTCGCCGCCCTGCGCACCGCCCACCTGCACGCCTCGCTCGACGCGCCGGGCGCCGACCTGGCGCCCTTCGCCGGCCTGGCCATGGTGCCGGAGGGGATGGCCGGCACGCTCACGGTCGCCGCCGAGATCGCGGGGACGATCGCGGCGCCGCGCGGCCTGGTGGCGCTCGGCCTGCGCGACGGCGCCTTCGCCGGCTACCGCGCCCTGGCCGGGAGCGCCGAGCTGTCGCTCGGGCCGGACCGGACCGGCCTCGAGCTCCGGACCAGCGTCGGCGGCGACGAGGCGCTGCGGCTCTCGGGCTCCCTCGGCGCGGCGCCGGAGCGGCTCCTCGACCGGGCTGGGCTGCGCGGCGCGCCGCTCGCGCTCGAGGCCTCGCTCCCGCCACTCTCGCTCACCCGCGCCACCGGCGCCCCGCTCGCCCTCACCGGCACGGTGGCGCTCCGCCTCACCGCCGGCGGCACCCTCGCCGCCCCCACCGCCGCGCTCGACGCCGACGGCGCGGCGGTGCTCGTCGAGGGGCGGCCGCTCGGCGACTTCCAGGCCAGGGCCCGCTACGCCGCCGGCCACGCCACCGCCGAGGTGGCCTTCCGCGCCGCGGCGGGCGGCGCGCTCTCGGCGGCCGGCGCGCTCGACGCGCCGCTCGGCCTCGACGCCGATCCGGCGGCCGTGGCGCATGCCCCGGCCCGGCTGCGGGTGACGAGCGAGCAGCTCGACCTGGGCGTCCTGCCGGCGCTGCTGCCCGGGCTCGTCCGGACCGCCTCGGGGTCGCTCACCGTCGAGCTGGCCGCGTCGGGGCCGCTCGACGCCCTCGTCCCGACCGGCTCGGTGAAGCTGGAGCGCGGCCGGCTCGCCGTCTCGGAGTACGGCGAGTGGACCGAGCTCGCCCTCGACGCCACGCTCGACCGCGAGGCGATCCGGGTGCCGGCCTTCGGCGCCCGGCGCGCCTCCGGGCGGCTCACCGGCTCCTTCGCCCTGCGCGGCCTCGGCCAGCCGGCCGCCGCGCTCGAGGGGGCGGTGACGATGGAGGGCTTCGCCCTCTCGCGGGCCGGCATGGAGCTCGCCCGGGTGGATGGCCGGGCCGAGCTCACCGGCACGCTCACCGACAAGCTGCTCGACGCCACGCTCACCGTCCCGGGCGGCACGGTGCGGCTGCCGAAGAAGACGCCGCGGACGCTCCAGTCGCTGGAGCGGCGCGCCGACATCCAGGTGGGCCGCCCCAAGGCGCGGCGGCCGCGCCCCGAGGGAGCGGCGGGCGGGCCGGCCGAGGCGCCCTTCGAGGCGCGGCTGCGGCTCGTCGTGCCGGGCAAGCTCCTCGTGAAGAGCGACCACCCCAAGGTCGACCTCGAGGTGAAGGGGGACTCCACCTGGCGGCTCGCCGGCGGCGAGCTCACCGCCGACGGCCTCATGGAGACGGTGCGCGGCACGGTCGAGCCCATCGGCGGGCGCACCTTCGTCGTCGACCGCGGCCGGGTCCAGTTCACCGGCGGCGCCTGGCGCGCCGCCCTGCTCGACGTGGCGGCCCACTGGGACAACCCCATCGCCACCGTGCTCGTGGTGATCGACGGCCCCATCGACGACCCCAAGCTGCAGCTCGACTCGCGCCCCAAGCTCGACGACGCCTCCATCACCATGCTCATCGCCACCGGCCGCACCGAGCTCAAGCCGGGCACGAGCGACGTGGGGAGCCTCACGGCCAAGGACGCCGGCATGGCGGCGGCCGGCGCGGCGGCGACGCTGGTCTTCAAGGAGCTGCTCTCGGACAAGCTGCCGGTCGACTCGATCGCGCTCGACTCGACGTCGGCGCGGGCCGGCACCTACCTGCCGGGCGGGCGCATCTACATCAGCTACGTGCGCCGCTACGAGGCGCGGCCGGACAAGGGCGAGAACCCGGACGAGGTGCGGGTCGAGTACCAGATCTCGCCGCGCTGGACCTTCGAGTCGCGCTACGGCAACGCCCAGTCGGGCGGGGCGAGCCTCATCTGGTCGCGGGACTACTGAGGACGGGCCCGCGGGCGAGGCGCCAGAGCGCACGGGCCAGCCAGGCGGCGAGGAGGAGCCAGAGCGCCGCGCGCAGGAGCTCCGACGGCCGCACCAGCGTCTCCAGGAACCAGGGATCCCAGCGGCGCGCCCGCAGCTCGAACTCGAGGTGGAAGTCGGCCACCGAGGCGGCGGTGAGGAGGCCGAAGAGCCAGCCGGGCGCGGCGGCGAGCGCGCCGGCGAGGAAGCCGTAGAGGGCGTACTGCGGGCTCCAGACCTTGTTGGTGGCGATCCAGAGCGTGAGGGCCAGGGCCGCCCCCAGCCGCACCGCGCGAGGGACGTCTCCCTGCCGGCGCGCCGCCCGGGCCGCCGCCCAGGCC
>DASTGK010000542.1:0-10419 GCA_035719085.1 Anaeromyxobacteraceae bacterium | reverse complement strand
GCCCAGCCGGTCGGCCGATGGTCGGGCGAGGCGCCTGCCGGCCAGGCGCCGCCGCGGCGGCCAGCCGCCGAGCCGAGGCCGGACGCGGAGTGGGTATCGCCGCCCAGCCCGGCCGCGGAGCCCGCTGCGGTACCGACGGGCTGACGGACCCCGTGCATCCGTGCACGGGGCGCGTGCATTTTCCGAGCGCGCGCGCCGCGCCCGGCTCGGCTACAAACGCTCCCTCGCCGCCGGCGTTCGCCGGCGCCCCGGAGGTGACCGTGACACGCCGCGGCTGGTTCCTGTTCGTCGCGCTCTGCCTGGTGTGGGGGCTGCCGTACCTGCTCATCAAGGTGGCGGTGCGCGACCTCACGCCGGCGTCGCTCGTCTTCCTGCGCACGTCGATCGGCGCCCTCGTGCTCCTCCCGATCGTGCTGGCCCGCGGGAACCTGCGGCGCGTCCTGCCCCGGTGGCGGGCGGTGGCGCTCTTCACGGTCGTCGAGATCGCCGTGCCGTGGTTCCTGCTCTCCGACGCCGAGCGCCGCCTCACCTCGTCGCTCGCCGGCCTGCTGGTCGCGTCGGTGCCGCTGGCGGGCGCGCTCCTGGCCCGCGCCACCGGCGCGCCGGAGCCGCTCGGCGGGCGCCGGATGGCTGGGCTCTTCCTGGGGCTGGTCGGCGTGGTCGCGCTGCTCGGCCTCGACGTCGGGCGCGGCGACCTCGGGGCCGTCGGGGAGATGGTCGTGGTGGTGATCGGCTACGCCGTCGGGCCGCTCATCGTGTCGCGCGCCCTGCGCGACGTGCCGGCGCTCGAGGTGGTGGCGCTGTCGCTGGCGCTCTGCGCCGTGGCCTACGCGCCGGCGGGCGTCGCCCAGCTCCCGCCGGCGCTGCCGCCGGCCTCCGGCATCGCCGCGGTGGCGGTGCTGGGCCTCGTCTGCACCGCGCTCGCCTTCGTCCTCTTCTTCGGGCTCATCGGCGAGGTCGGGCCGGTGCGCGCGACGGTCGTCGCTTACGTGAACCCCGCGGTGGCCGTGGCCGCCGGCGTGGCGATCCTCGGCGAGCCGTTCACCGCCGGCACCGCGCTCGGGTTCGTGCTGATCCTGGCCGGCTCGTGGCTCGCCACCGGCGCGCGCGCCGCCGAGCCGACGCCCGGGCTCGCCGAGCCGGCCGGCTCGCGCTGACCTGGGGCGGCGCGGCACCTCCCCGGGGGCTGGCCGGCGCGCCCGGCCGGTGGTGGAGTGTCGCCTCCTCGAGAGGGAGCCCCCACATGCTCGACCACATCACGCTCCGCGTCCGCGACGTCGCCGCGGCCAAGTCCTTCTACGCCGCCGCGCTCAAGCCGCTCGGCTACGCCGTCGTCATGGAGTTCCCCGACGGCGCCGGCCTGGGCGTCGAAGGCAAGCCCGACTTCTGGCTCGCCGCCGACGCCGGCGCCTCGCCGCAGCACGTCGCCTTCGCCGCGCTCGACCGGCGCGCCGTCGACGCCTTCCACGCCGCGGCGCTGAAGGCCGGCGGCACGGACAACGGCGCGCCGGGGCTGCGCCCCGACTACCACCCCAACTACTACGCCGCCTTCGTCCTCGATCCGAGCGGCCACAACATGGAGGCGGTCTGCCACGCGCCGGCCGGGGCGCGGAAGCGGGCGGCGCCCAAGGCGCCGGCCCGGAAGGCGGCGCGCCCCAAGGCGTCGGCGAAGGCGAAGCCGGCCAAGCGCGGCGCCCGGGCGAAGCGGCGCCGCTAGCCGGACCGCAACCTCGCGAGCTGACGCGGGAAACTCCCGGGTGGGCACGGTCAGACCCGCCTGCTAAGGAAGCCTCCCCACCCCGCCGCGCTCGAGAGGCCATGTCCGACTTCGTCCACCTGCACTTGCACACCCTGTACTCGCTCCTCGACGGCGCCATCCGCATCAAGGACCTGCTCAAGACCGTCCAGGCGAAGGGCATGAAGACGGTGGCGGTCACCGACCACGGCAACCTCTTCGGCGCGGTCGACTTCTACAAGAAGGCCAAGGAGGCCGGGGTGAAGCCCATCCTCGGCATGGAGGCCTACGTCGCCGGCGAGAAGGGGCGCTTCGACCGGACCGAGCGCGTCGGCCGCCACCTCATCCTGCTCGCCAAGAACGCCGAGGGCTGGGCCAACCTGCGCGTCCTCTCCTCGCGCGCCTTCACCGAGGGCTTCTACTACGACCCGCGCATCGACAAGCAGCTCCTGCGCGACCACTCGAAGGGGCTCATCGGCCTCACCGCCTGCCTGGCCGGCGAGGTGCCGCGCCTCATCCGCCGGGGCGACATGGACGGCGCGCGCCAGGCGGCCCGCGAGTACCGGGAGATCTTCGAGCCCGACTCCTTCTTCCTGGAGGTGCAGTCGAACGGGATGAAGGACCAGCTCGAGGTGAACGCCAGGCTGGCCGAGCTCTCCGAGTCGGAGGGCATCCCGCTCGTGGCCACCGCCGACGCGCACTACGTGGACCGCAAGGACGCGCGGGCCCACGAGGTGCTGATGTGCATCGCCTCCAACAAGACGCTGGCCGACGAGAAGCGGATCCGGCACGAGACCGACGGCCTCTTCATCACCGGCCCGGACGAGATGGCGGCGGCGCTGCCGCAGTTCAAGGAGGCCATCGCCAACACCGCCCGCATCGCCGAGCGCTGCAACGTGGAGCTCTCGCTCGGCAAGAGCTTCCTGCCGCGCTTCCAGCTGCCCGACGGCGTCTCCGAAGACGAGCACATCGACCGGCTGGCCCGGCGCGGCCTCGACGAGCGCTTCCGCGAGATCGCCGGCAAGTACCCGCACGACCGCGACGCCTACGTGGCCCGGCTCGAGCTGGAGCTCTCGGTCATCAAGAAGATGGGCTTCCCGGGCTACTTCCTCATCGTCCAGGACTTCATCAACTGGGCGAAGGGGCACGGGGTGCCGGTGGGGCCGGGGCGCGGCTCCGGCGCCGGCTCCATCGTGGCCTGGGCGCTGCGCATCACCGACCTCGACCCCATCCGCTGGAACCTGCTCTTCGAGCGCTTCCTCAACCCGGAGCGCGTGTCGATGCCCGACTTCGACATCGACTTCTGCCAGGACAAGCGCGACCGCGTCATCGGCTACGTGCGCGAGAAGTACGGCAAGGACAACGTCGGCCAGATCATCACCTTCGGCTCCCTGAAGGCCCGCTCGGTCATCCGCGACGTGGTGCGGGTGATGGGGCTGCCCTTCACCGAGGGCGACCGGATCGCCAAGCTCGTCCCCGACCCCGTGCAGGGCAAGACGCCGCCGCTCAAGGAGCTGGTCTTCGGCGTCAAGGCCAAGGACGACAAGCCGGCGGTGCCGCCCGAGCCGCGCCTGGCCGAGATGTGGGAGAAGCCCACGGTGCTGCACCAGTGGACGGACTCGGCGGGGCAGCCGCAGAAGGTGACGAGCAAGGACCTGCTCGACATCGCCATGAGCCTGGAGGGGCTCAACCGCCAGCCGGGGCTCCACGCCGCCGGCGTGGTCATCGCCGACAAGCCGCTCTGGGAGTACGTGCCGGCCTACCAGGACGACAAGTCGGACATGCTGGTCTCGCAGTTCGCCAAGGAGGAGGTGGAGGCGGCCGGCCTCGTCAAGTTCGACTTCCTGGGCCTGAAGACCCTCACCGTCATCGACAACGCGCTCGCGCTGGTGAAGGCCAACCACCCCGAGCTGAAGGACTTCCAGGCGAGCGACATCCCCATCGACGACCCGGCGGTCTACGAGCTCATCAGCCGCGGCGACACCGCCGGCGTCTTCCAGATGGAGTCGTCGGGCTTCACCGAGATGGTGGTGAAGATGAAGCCCTCGCGGTTCGAGGACGTCATCGCCGCCGGCGCCCTCTACCGCCCCGGCCCCCTCGACCAGAAGCTCGAGGACGGCCGCACCATGGTCGACGTCTACATCGACCGCAAGCACGGGCGCGACCGCGTGGTCTATGACCACCCCAACCTGCAGCCCATCCTGGAGAGCACCTACGGCGTCATCGTCTACCAGGAGCAGGTGATGCAGATCTCCCAGGCGCTGGGCGGCTACAGCCTGGGCCAGGCCGACCTGCTCCGCCGCGCCATGGGGAAGAAGAAGGCCGAGGTCATGGCCAAGGAGCGGACCCGCTTCATGGAGGGGGCCACCGCCAGCGGCGTCGACCCGAAGATCGCCGGCGGCGTCTTCGACCTCATGGAGAAGTTCGCCGCCTACGGCTTCAACAAGAGCCACTCGGCGGCCTACGGCCTGCTCACCGTCCAGACCGCCTGGCTCAAGGCGCACTACCCGGTCGAGTTCATGGCCGCGCTCATCTCCAGCGAGGCCTCCAACACCGACAAGGTGGTGGCCCACATCGGCGAGGCGCGCGAGGGCGGCATCGAGGTGCTGCCGCCCGACGTCAACGAGTCGAACGCCGAGTTCCGGGCGCTGCCGGCCGCGGCCGGCGAGAAGCTGAAGGGGCACATCCGCTTCGGCCTGGGCGCCGTGAAGGGCGTGGGCACCTCGGCGGTGGAGGCCATCCTCGGGGCGCGGGCCGAGGGCGGGCCGTTCAAGAGCCTCTTCGACCTCGCCTCGCGCGTCGACACGCGCAAGATCAACAAGAAGGTGGTGGAGGCGCTGGTGAAGAGCGGCGCCCTCGACTTCGAGGGGGTGCCGCGCTGGCAGCTCTTCGCCGGCATCGAGCCGGCCTTCGCCGCCGGCGCCTCGGCCCAGGCCGACCGGCAGAGCGGCCAGGCCAGCCTCTTCGGCGCCCTGCCGGCGGTGGAGGCGAAGCCCCGCTACCCGAAGGCGGGCGATCCGCTCGCCGAGGGGCAGGTGGAGGAGTGGCCGGAGCGGGTGCGGCTCGCCTTCGAGAAGGAGGCGCTCGGCTTCTACATCACCGGCCACCCGCTGGCCGGCCACGAGAAGGAGGTGCGCCGCTACGCCTCCACCAGCTGCGCCGGGGTGGCCCGCAAGCGCGAGAAGGACAAGGTGACCGTGGTCGGCGTGGTCGCCTCGCTGCGCGAGCGGATGAACAAGGAGAAGGGGACCCGCTTCGGCTTCATCACGCTCGAGGACCTCTCCGGCACGGTGGAGGTGGCCTGCTGGGCCGGCCGGCCGGCGTCGGGGCAGCGGCCGGCGCAGCGCGGCTTCGCCGACTGGGAGCCCTTCCTCAAGAGCGACGAGCCGGTGCTCGTCCACGGTGAGGTGAAGGTCAACTCGCGCGACGAGGAGAACCCGCACGCCGAGCTGACCGCCGTCGAGATCGAGCCGCTCTCGAAGGTGCGCTCGCAGAAGACGAGCGAGGTCGTCCTGCGCATCGACGCCGACCGGCTCGACGCCGCCACCGCCGGCGCGGTCAAGGCGCTCCTGCAGAAGCACCCGGGCGGCTGCCCCCTCACGGTGCGGGCCGTCATCCCGGAGGAGAGCGAGACCACCATCGCCGTGCCGTCGAAGGTGACGCCGGGCGACGAGCTCATCGAGGCGGCGCGCCGGCTCGGCTTCGAGGTGGAGCTGCGCTGACGACTGGCGTACGGTGCGCGCGGCATGACCTCACTCCTCCTCGCCGCGGTGGGCGGCGCCGCCGGGCTGCTCGGCGCCCTCATGGGCGTGGGCGGCGGCATCATCGTCGTGCCGGCGCTGACGCAGCTCCTCCACCTCCCCTTCCCCCACGCCGTGGCCGCCTCGCTGGTGGCCGTCATCGCCAGCTCGTCGGCCTCGGCCGCCACCTACGTGGAGCGGGACCTCACCGACATCCGCGTCGGCGTCGTCCTCGAGCTGGCCACCGTGGCCGGCGCGCTCGCCGGGAGCGGCGCGGCGGCGCTCGTGCCGGTGCCGACGCTGAAGCTGCTCTTCGCGGCCATCGCCGCCTACGCCGCCTGGACGCTCTGGAGCCGGCGCCACGCCGCGGCGGAGCAGACGACCGGGGGCTACCGGGTGCGCGGCTGGATCCCCGGGCTCTCGGTGGCCGGCGTGGCCGGCGCCATCTCGGGCCTCCTCGGCGTCGGCGGCGGCGTCCTCAAGGTGCCGGCCATGACGCTCTGGATGGGCATCCCGTTCAAGGTGGCCACCGCCACCTCCAACTTCATGATCGGCGTGACGGCCGCCGCCTCCGCCTACCTCTACGCGGCGCGCGGTGACCTCGACGTGGCGGTGGTCGCGCCCATCGTGGTCGGCGTCTTCTTCGGCGCCCGCGTCGGCACGTCGCTCGTGACCCGCCTGCCGGCGCGGCGGCTGCAGGGGCTCTTCGCCGCGTTCCTCGTCGTCGTGGCGCTGCGCATGGCCTGGGACGCGCTCGGAGGGGCCGCGTGAACCGCGCCGTCTCCGTCACGCTCTGGGCCGGCACGCTCCTCGGCGTCGGCCTGTGCGCGTTCGCCACCGTGGCGGGCGCGGCCGGCGCCGGCGGGAGCGCCGGGCTGGCCCGCGCCGGCGTCCTCGCCCTCTACCTGACGCCTCCCTTCCGCCTGGCGGTGGCGGCGGTCGGCTTCGCGCGCGAGCGGCGCTTCGCCCTCGCCGGCGCGGCGGCGGCGGTGCTGGCGGCGCTCGTGGCGGCGGCGCTCCACGCCCTGCGCGCGTAGCCGACCGCCCCCGGCCGCGGCGCCAGGAACCGCCGGACGCCGGCCCCGGCGCACCGCAGGTGACGTGACCAACGGTGAAGTCATCCGACATGTCGCATCACCCGGTGGCGGTCGGTCGAACGCAGGGTGCGGGGCGCCCGCGGCGCCTCCCGCGTCGGCAGGGACGGGATCGCCCGCTCCGGCGGGCCATTTGCTCGATGTACCAAAGGATTTTCATCAATCATGACGCAAGGTTGCGCCGCGTGCGTGATCTCCTGCTCACACCTCTGTACGATGTGGACAGTCTCCATACCGGGAGACCAACAGGGGGAAGCCATGA
The DNA here is from genome assembly GCA_035719085.1 of Anaeromyxobacteraceae bacterium. GTDB lineage: Bacteria > Myxococcota > Myxococcia > Myxococcales > Anaeromyxobacteraceae > JADKCZ01. The sequence goes on along the minus strand of DASTGK010000542.1, from coordinate 3,588 downwards.
TGCGTGCGAACGTTCGCGTCCCGGCTCCAAGGGGTGCCGCCGCGCACGCGGAGCTGGGCGGGCAGCTCCGGTGCGATCGTCAAGCGGAGGAGATGTTGAAGGTCTTCTTCCCGGAGGTGCAGGACGGCAACGTCCTGCCCCCGGAGCTGAAGGGGCTCACCGACGGCGCGCAGGTCGGGCCGCCGGGGGTCCGCCGCACGCTGGTGATGGAGGGGCACGGGGAGCGGCTGCGCATCGAGGTGACGGCGGTGGGCAAGGGCAAGACCCAGCTCCACCTCTGGCGCGAGCCGATGCCCGAGCCGGTGCCGATCGCCGGCGAGTCGGCGCTGCCGGCGCCGGCCGACGGGCTGACGCAGCGCGAGCGCGAGGTGGCGCTCCTCGTGGCGGACGGGCTCCGCTCGCGGGAGGTGGCCGAGCGGCTCGGCATCGCCTCGCAGACGGTGAAGAGCCACCTGAAGACCATCTTCGACAAGCTCGGCGTGCGCAACCGCGTCGAGCTGGCCCGGCGGCTGGCGCAGCACTAGCTGCGCCCGAGTCACCCCGCCGTCGCACGACCGTCACGCGCCCGCGCGCCATCCCCCGGGGTGCGCTGGCGACGTGCCGGGGCGAGGTGCGCCCGGCGCCCCGTCGCCTTGCAACGCCGGCCCCCCGCGGGTAACGTCGGCCCTCCCGACATGATCACGCTCTCCGACGTCCAGGCCGCGCTCGGCCGGATCCGCGATCGGATCTACCTCTCGCCGTGCGCCCGCACCGAGACGCTCTCGCGCGCCACCGGCACGCACGCCTACCTGAAGCTCGAGAACCTGCAGATGACGGGCGCCTACAAGGAGCGCGGCGCCCTCAACGAGCTGCTCACCATGCCGCCGGCCGACCGGGCCCGCGGCCTCATCGCCGCCAGCGCGGGCAACCACGCGCAGGGCGTCGCCTACCACGGCGGCCGGCTGGGCGTGACGGTCACCATCGTCATGCCCGAGACGACGCCGATCATGAAGGTGGCCAACACGCGCGCCCACGGCGCGCGCATCGTCCTCCACGGCGCCAACTACGACGAGGCCTACGCCGAGGCGCGACGCATCGAGGCCGAGGAGGGGCTGACCTTCGTCCACCCCTTCGACGACCCGCTCGTCATCGCCGGCCAGGGGACCATCGGGCTCGAGATCCTGGAGCAGGCGCCGGACGTCGACGCGGTGGTGGTTCCCATCGGCGGCGGCGGCCTGGCCTCCGGCGTGGCCACGGCGATCAAGGAGCGCAAGCCGTCGGTGCGGATCGTCGGCGTCGAGGCCGAGGTCATCCCCTGCATGAAGGCGGCGCTGGCGGCGGGCGGGCCGGTGACGCTGGAGCCGGCCTCGACGCTGGCCGACGGCATCGCCGTGAAGCGCGCCGGCGACCTCACCTTCGAGCACGTGCGGCGCTACGTCGACGAGATCGTGACCGTCTCCGAGGAGGAGATCGCGAGCGCCATCCTCTACCTCCTGGAGACGGAGAAGACGGTGGCCGAGGGGGCGGGCGCCGTGGGCGTGGCGGCGCTCCTGCACCGCAAGATCCGCGGCCTCGACGGCAAGCGGGTGGCCTCGATCATCTCGGGCGGCAACATCGACGTGAACCTCATCGCCCGCATCATCGAGCGGGGCCTCGTCAAGGACGGCCGCCTCGTCCGCGTCGTGGTCGCCCTCATGGACAAGCCGGGCCAGCTGGCCATCGTCTCGGAGATCGTGGCCGGCTGCCGCGCCAACGTCATCGAGGTCCACCACTCGCGCGCCTTCGCCACCCGCTTCGGCGACACCACGCTGCAGCTCACGCTCGAGACCCGCGGCACGGAGCACGTCGAGGAGATCCTCGGCGCGCTGCGCGAGCGCGGCTACACCGTCGAACAGCTGGGGGTCTAGGGATGAAGGTCGGGTTCGGGACGCTCCTGCTCGTGGCCGCGCTCTGCCTGGCGGCCGGCTTCGCCGGCGGCTGGGCCTGGCGGCGCCACACCCACCCCACCGCCGCCGAGAAGTTCGACGAGGCGAGCAAGAGCCTGCGCAAGGGGCTGTTCGGGGAATAGGGGCCCAAACCCTTGGCCGGGGTGAGGGAGCTGCCGGCAGCTCCACGCCGGCCTCGCCGTGCAGGGAGCCCTACGGTGGGGCACCGGCTCCCCGTCACACCTTCGCTCCCGGCGCCTCCCCGGGAACGCATGGGCTTTGCCCCGCCCACCCCCCGGCGGTACCCTGCCGCCCGAGCCGACCGCCGCCCGAGGCGGCGCGCCGGGGAGAGCGGGATGGCGGAGGCCGAGGTCGAAGCGCGCTGCCTGGAGGCCCTCGACCGGGGCGACCACGCCGGCGCCGCCACCGTGGTGGTGCGGGAGTACGGCCCGCAGCTGCTCGGCTACCTCTGCTCGGTGCTGCGCAGCGACGCCGACGCCGGCGAGGTCTTCTCGATGTTCTCCGAGGACCTGTGGCGCGGCCTGCCCGGCTTCCGGCGCGAGTGCCCGGTCCGCGTCTGGTGCTACCGGCTCGCCTGGCACGCCGCGGCCCGCTTCCTGCGCGACCCCTACCGCGGCCGCGGCCGGCGGCTCGAGACGACCGAGCTCTCCCGGCTCGTCGAGGAGGTCCGCTCCAGCGTCTTCCTCGGCCGCGACCACGCGCGCCAGGCGACGCTCGACCGGCTGCGCGCCGCGCTCACGCCGGACGAGCGGACGCTGCTCGTGCTCCGGCTCGATCGCGGCCTCTCCTGGGCCGAGGTGGCGCTGGTGCTGGCGGAGGAGAAGGGGACGCCGGTGGACGAGCCGGCGCTGCGCAAGCGCTTCGAGCGGCTCAAGGACAAGCTGGCCGAGCGGGCCCGCGCGGAGGGGTTGCTCGAGTGACCGGCCCCGGCGAGCGCTCCACCAGCATCTCGGCGCTCCTCTCGGAGCTGGCCGAGGCGCCGGACCGCGCCCCGGAGGAGCTGCTGCCGGAGCTGCGGCCGGGCGACGTGGTGGCGGGCCGCTTCGAGCTGGCGCGCGAGCTCGGGCGCGGCGGGTTCGGCCTCGTCTTCGAGGCGCGGGACCTGGAGCTCGGCCGGGCCGTGGCCTTCAAGGCCATCCGGCCCATCCGGACGCGCGCCCTGGAGAGGCTGGCCAAGCCGCTCAAGGAGGAGGCCGAGGCGGCGGCGCGGCTCAACCACCCGAACGTGGTGACGCTGCACGACTCGGGCGTCCACGACGGCACGCCCTACCTCATCATGGAGCTGCTGCGCGGCGAGACGCTGGCGGTGCGGCTGCGGCGCGGGCCGCTCGCGCCGGCCGAGGCCCTGCGCGTGGCGCTCGAGGTGGCCCACGGCCTCGTCGCCGCCCACGCCGCCGGCGTCCTCCACCGCGATCTCAAGCCGGGCAACGTCTTCCTCACCGAGCGCGGCGCCGTGAAGCTGGTCGACTTCGGCCTCGCCTCGATCATGGGGCGCGCCTCCCTCGCCGCCGGCACGCCGGCCTACATGGCGCCGGAGCAGCTGCGCGGCCAGGCCGAGGACCCGCGCACCGACGTCTTCAGCGCCGCGGTGGTCCTCTTCGAGGCGCTCACCGGCGCCCTGCCCTACCCGGTGAGCGGCGGCCGCTCCGCCGTGCTCGACGCC
>DASTGK010000541.1:0-5752 GCA_035719085.1 Anaeromyxobacteraceae bacterium | reverse complement strand
GCTCCCCGGGCCCGATCTCGCGGCCGCCCCGCTCGTCGGCGCGGCGCTGCAGGTGGCCTATGCCGTGAGCGCGGCGGCGGTCCCGGCGGCCGGCGTGGCCCGCGCCGCCGAGGGCTGCCCGGTCTGCGGCGCGCCGCCGGTGGTGGGCGTGGTGCTCGGCGACGACAAGCTCCGCTACCTGGTGTGCGGCCTCTGCGCCACGCAGTGGCACCACACCCGCGTGCAGTGCGTCCTCTGCCGCTCGGCGGCCCAGCTCGGCTACCTCTCGATCGAGGGGGACGCCGGCCCGGCCAAGGCCGAGTGCTGCGCCGGGTGCCGGGCGTGGTTGAAGCTCCTCTACGTCGAGAAGGCGCCGCGCCTCGAGCCGGTGGCCGACGACGTCGCCACGCTGGCGCTCGACCTGCTCGTGGCCGAGCGCGGGCTCCGGCGGCTCGGGCCGAACGTGCTGCTCGCGGTCGGTGGGGGCGAGGCGGCGACGATGGCTACCTCATGAATCCCCTTCGCAGCTGCTCGGGCTCGTTCGACCTCGCGGCGCCCGCAGGCCGGCGCGTCAGGGCTCGCCGCGGGTGAGCGGAGGCCGCACCGCGGAGCGGCGCCGGGAGGCCATTGACCGCCTCGGCGCGCCTGCGTCACCTGTGCGCGCCGCCAGCTGTCCGAAGCTCCGCGTCGCGAAGCGAGCGCGGAGCGAGTTCTGCCGGCGCGCCGATGCGTTCAGCGTCCGCGCGCCGAGGCCGTGGGATCAGTGTCCGCGCCGCGCAGCGTTCTGCGGCCGGAGTCCACCCGCGGTGAGCCCAGCGGCGGGGCGGCGTCCGGCCGCTGCCCTGGATACGCCCCCTCACCCCGGCCCTCTCCCCCGAGGGGATGACCGGGTGCGGCCGCGCCCGTCACCGCTCGAAGAGGGCCTCGGAGAGCTTCGGGTTGGCGGCCGCCTTCTCGGTGGTGAACTTGGCGAGCAGCTGCGCCCCATCCCAGACCTCGACGGCGCGCGGGAACCAGTCGCCGCCGGTGGGCGAGGCCCAGTCGATGAGCCGCACGTCGAGCACCGCGCCCCCCTCGGCCGCGAGGAGCCGCAGCGGCATGAAGCTCTCCTTGTCGACGAAGGCGAGCGGCTGGCGCTTCCCCTCGACGAAGCGGCCGCCGAGCACGTAGGCGAGCCGGCCGTTGAAGCGGCCGAGCGTGGCGTCGTCGAGCTTCACCCCGCGGCGCACCAGCGCCTCGGCGAGGGCGTGCCCCTCGCCGCCCGTGGGGGCGGCGAGCAGCGCGGCGAGCCCGCGGACGAGCGCGGCCGCGGCCGGCGTCCCCTCGAGGCCGCCCTGGCCCGTGAGCCGGTCGTCGCGCAGGGCGACGAAGGGGCGCTCCCCCTCGGCCGCGCCGGCCGCCAGGAGCTCCACCCGCGCGCGCCCGGGCACCTTGAGCAGGATGCGCGCCGGCACCGTGAGGGCGCCGCCCGCCGCCGGGGCGAGCGCACCGAGCCGGGCGAGCGCGGCCCCGCGCAGCTCGAGGGTGCCGGTCACCTCGACCGAGAGGAGGTCGAGCGCGGCCCGCTTCTCGGCCGCCTTCTTCACCACGGCGGGCGCCGGCAGGACGTAGGCCGCCGCCGGCAGCGCCGCGGCGAGGGCGAGCGCCGCCAGGGCGCGCCGGAGGGTCACAGGAGCTCCTGCAGGTAGTGGCGCAGCGGCCCCGCCATGTCGGGCCGCTTCAGGGCGAAGGCGATGTTGGCCCTCAGGTAGCCGAGCCGGTCGCCGGCGTCGTAGCGCTGCCCCTCGAAGCGGTAGCCGAGCAGCCCCTCCTCGCGGGCCAGCACCGCGAGCGCGTCGGTGAGCTGGATCTCGCCGCCCACGCCCGGCTTCACGTGCTCCAAGATCTCGAAGACGCGCGGCGGCAGCACGTAGCGGCCGATGACCGCCAGGTTCGAGGGCGGGTCGGCCTTGGGCTTCTCGACCAGCCGCTCGATGCGGGTGGTGCGCTCGTCGAGGGCGGTGCCTGCGGCGATGCCGTACATCGGCGTCTCCTCGCGCGGCACCTCCATGAGCGCGATGGTCCCGAGGCCGTGGCGCTGCCAGCAGTCGGTGAGCTGGCGCGTGGCCGGCACCGGCGCGTCGATGACGTCGTCGCCGAGCATCACCACGAACGGCTCGTCGCCCACCAGGTCCTTGGCGCAGAGCACCGCGTGGCCCAGGCCGAGCGGCTCCTGCTGCCGCACCGTCACCACCCGGGCCATCTGGGCGATGGCCCGCAGCTGCGCCTTCAGGGCGTGCTTGCCGGCCCGCTCCAGGTTGGCCTCGAGCTCGGCGGCGATGTCGAAGTGGTCGACGATCGAGTCCTTGCCGCGCGCCACCACCAGGATGACGTCGCGCACCCCCGCCGCCACCGCCTCCTCGACGATGTACTGGATCGTCGGCGTGTCGACGATGGGGAGCAGCTCCTTGGGGACGGCCTTCGTCGCCGGCAGGAAGCGGGTGCCGAGGCCGGCGGCGGGGATCACCGCCTTGCGGATTGGCTTGGCCATGCGCCGCGCACTCTAGCACCGACTTTGCGCCCCCGCCCGGCCGCCGGTATCCTCGCGCCGTGAACGCCCGGATCGCCCGCCACCTCGCCGTCACGCTCGCCCTGGCCGCCGCCGCGCCGGCGATCGCCGCCGATCCCCCGCCCGCGGGAGGCATCGCCGACCTGGCCGGCCCGCGCGGCCTGGCGCTCGAGGGGGCCGTCGGCGTGGCCTCTGGCAGCGACGGCATCTTCTGCAACCCGGGGGCGCCGGCGGCGCGCAAGCGCTACACGCTCGAGTCGCTCCTCTCGATCGACCGGCGCGGCGGCACCACCGTCGGCAAGTACCTGGGCGGCTCGGTGGTCGACGCGCTCTCCTCACCGGTGGCCGTCTCCTTCGCCTACGTCCGCGCCCTGGAGGGGCTGCAGACCGGCAACCTCATCGTCGGCGGCCTCTCCGGCCCCGTCGGCGACAAGGTCTACCTCGGGGCCCAGGCCCGCTACCTGAAGCTCGGCGGCGCCGAGTCGGTCAACGCCGTCACCGCCGACGCCGGCCTCCTCTGGGAGGTGGCCGACTACCTCACCGTGGGCGTCGCCGGCTACAACCTCGTCCCCTCGGGCCACGAGCTGGCCGCGCCGCGCGGCGTGGGGGCGGGGCTCGCCATCGGCAGCGACACGAGCGTGAAGCTCACCGCCGACTGGCGCGCCGACTTCGACCGGCTGGGGAAGACGACCAACCGCTACGGCGCCGGGCTCGAGGTGCTGCTCGGCAACCTCATGCCGCTGCGGGCCGGGTGGATGAAGGACGAGACGCTCGACACCTCGTGGTGGAGCGCCGGCGCCGGCCTGGTCTCGGCCAACGGCGTGGGGCTCGACCTCGGCTACAAGCAGTCGCTCAAGACGCCCGACGCGCGCGTCGTCTCGGCCGCCATCAGGGTCCAGCTCCTCGACCTGTAGGCACCGTCGGCAGCACCACCGGCGCGCCGGTGGCGCCGTTCTCGCCGCGCCACACCGGCACGCCCCAGACCTCGCGCACCCGCTCGGCGGTGAGCACCTCGGCGGGCGGCCCCTCGGCCACGACGCGCCCGCCGGAGAGCACCACCAGCCGGTCGCAGGCGGCGGCCGCCTGGTTGAGGTCGTGCAGCACCGCCACCACGCAGAGCCCGCCGCGCGCCGCCACCCGGGCCATCTCCATGGCGGCCACCTGGTGGGCCAGGTCGAGGAAGGCGGTCGGCTCGTCGAGGAGCAGCACGCGCGGCTCCTGCGCCAGCGCCCGGGCGAAGAAGACGCGCCGGCGCTCGCCGCCGGAGAGGGCGTCGACGCGCCGGTCGGCCAGGTGGCCGAGGTCGCAGGCGCGCAGCGCCCCCTCGACGGCGCCGGTGTCGAGCCGGTCGGCCACCGCGAGGAGCCCCTGGCGCGCGGCGCGCCCCATCATCACCGCCTCGCGCACCGTGAAGGGCCAGTCGAGCCGCGGCTCCTGCGGGACGAGGGCGCAGGCGCGGGCCACCGTGCGGCGCGGGGCGGCGTGCGGGTCGAGGCCGGCGAGCCGCACCGTGCCGGCCGACGGGGCGAGCAGGCCGGCCACCAGCCGGATGAGCGTCGACTTGCCGGCGCCGTTCGGGCCGAGCAGGCCGACGAACTCCCCCTCGCGCGCGGCGAAGGAGACGCCGTCCACCGCGGCGCGGCCGCCGTAGGCGAAGCGCGCCCCGTCCACCGAGACGATGGGGCCGGCCGGGGGCGGCGGGTGCGGCGCGGCCCGGGTCACGGCATCGCCGCCGCCTGCCGCCGCGTGGCGCGGCGCAGGAGCCAGAGGAAGAAGGGGCCGCCGAGGAAGGCGGTCACCGCGCCGACCGGCGGCTCGGTGCCGAGCGGCAGGAAGGCGAGCCGCGCCAGCGCGTCGGCCAGCACCAGGAAGGCGGCGCCGAAGAGGGCCGAGGCCGGCAGGAGCAGCCGGTGGTCCGGGCCGACCAGCCGGCGGACGAGGTGCGGGACGATGAGGCCGACGAAGCCGACCATGCCGGCGAGCGCCACCGCCGCGCCGGTGGCGGCCGAGGCGGCGAAGAAGACCTGCGCCCGGGTGCGGCGCACGTCGACGCCCAGGCTGGCCGCCTCCTCGTCGCCGAGCGTGAGGAAGTTGAGCCGCGCCGAGAGGAGGCCGAGCGCGGCCACCGCGCCGAGCACCAGGACCGCGCCGACCGCCAGCGTCGAGCCCGACTCGTAGCCGATGGCCCCCATGAGCCAGTAGAGGAGCCGCGCCGCCTGGTCCGGCGGCGCCAGCAGCTTGAGGAGCGTGATGACGCCGGCCACGAAGGCGTTGAAGACGATGCCGACGAGGAGCGCCGCCTCCGGGACGAGCCGCCCGCCGATGCGCCCGAGGCCGAAGACGAGCCCGGTGGAGAGCACCGCGCCGGCCACCGCCCCGAGCGCCACCGGCGGCGCCGAGCCGAGCAGCAGGCCGGCCGGGCCGGAGAGGGCCCCCAGGCCGGCGGCGGCGAGGAGGACGATCGAGCCGCCGAGCGCCGCGCCGCCCGAGACGCCGAGGACGAACGGCTCGGCGAGCGGGTTGCGCAGGAGCGCCTGCAGCGCCGTGCCGGCGGCGGCGAGGCCGAAGCCGACGACCGCCGCCAGCACCGCCCGCGGCAGCCGCAGGCCGACGAGGATGGCCCGGTCCGGCTCGACCCCGTCGAGCGCGGCGCGGAGCGAGACCGGCTGCGGGCCGAGGAGGCAGGAGAGCGCCACGGCCGCGGCGATGGCCGCGAGCCCGCCGAGGACGGCGAGGAGGAGCCGGCCGCGCCGCGAGCCGGTCACCGCGGCGCCTCCGGGTGGAGCGCGCGGAAGAGCTCGTCGAGCGCGCCGATCATGCGCGGGCCGGGGCGCAAGAGGTCGTCCGTGCGGAGCCGCACCACCGCGCCCTGGCGCACCGCCGGGATGGCGGCGAGCCGCGCCATCCCCTCGGCCGGCTCGTCGAGCGCCGCGTCAACCACCAGGTCCGGGTTGGCGCCGACCGCCAGCTCGAGCGGCAGCACCGGCCAGGGGCGCGGGCCAGCGACGGCGTTCTTGCAGCCGGCCAGCCGCAGGAGCTCGTCCGGGAAGCTGCCCGGTCCGGCCACCACCAGCGGATCGCGCCCGACGACGAAGAGCACGCGCCGCGGCGCCACCCCCGAGGCGCGCGCCCGCAGCGCGTCGACCGAGCCCTGCAGCCGCCGGGCGAGCGCCTCGCCGCCGGCCGGGTCGCCCACGGCGTCGCCCACGAGGCGCGCCGAGGCGA
>DASTGK010000540.1:0-5355 GCA_035719085.1 Anaeromyxobacteraceae bacterium | reverse complement strand
GAGGGCGTCCTTGATCCGGGCCTCGATCTCCCATTCCTCGGCCTGCTTTTCGGATAGCTCCTGCACGAACTGGCTGGCGATGTTGCTGGTCATGGCGATGATGGTGTTCTTGAAGTCCACCGTCCGCCCCTGGCCGTCGGTGAGCCGGCCGTCGTCCAGGATCTGCAGGAGCACGTTGAAGACGTCGCGGTGGGCCTTCTCGATCTCGTCGAAGAGGACCACGGCGTAGGGGCGGCGGCGCACCGCCTCGGTGAGCTGGCCGCCCTCCTCGTAGCCGACGTAGCCCGGGGGCGCGCCGATGAGCCGCGCCACCGCGTGCTTCTCCATGTACTCGCTCATGTCGAGCCGGACCATGGCCTGCTCGTCGTCGAAGAGCAGCTCGGCGAGCGCGCGGGCCGTCTCGGTCTTCCCCACGCCGGTGGGGCCGAGGAAGATGAAGGAGCCGATGGGCCGGTTGGGGTCCTGCAGGCCGGAGCGGGCCCGGCGCACCGCCGCCGAGACGGCCCGGAGCGCCTCGTCCTGCCCCACCACCCGGCGCGACAGCCGCTCCTCCATCGAGAGCAGCTTCTCCACCTCGCCCTCCACCAGCTTCGACACCGGGATGCGCGTCCAGGTGGAGACCACCTTGGCGATCTCCTCGGGCGTGACCTCCTCCTTCAGCATGGCGCCGCCCGACTGCAGCTCGGCGAGCCGCGCCTCGGCGGCCGCCACCTGCTTCTGCGCCTCGGGGAGCCGGCCGAACTTGAGCTCGGCCGCCTGCTGGAAGTCGGCGGCCCGCTCGGCCTTCTCCTGCTCGACGCGGATCTTCTCGATGGCGGCGCGGGCCTCGGAGAGCTCCTTGATGACCGCCTTCTCCGCGTCCCAGCGGCTCTTCAGCCGCGCGAACTCCTCGTTCAGGCCGGCCAGCTCCTTCTCGGTGGCGGCGAGCCGCGCCCGGCTGGCCTCGTCCTGCTCCCGCGACAGCCCCTGCCGCTCGATCTCGAGCTGGCCGATGCGCCGGCGCACCTCGTCCACCTCGGTGGGCATCGAGTCGATCTCGATGCGCAGGCGGCTGGCCGCCTCGTCCATGAGGTCGATGGCCTTGTCCGGCAGGAAGCGGTCGGTGATGTAGCGGTGCGAGAGGCGCGCCGCCTCGACGAGCGCGGCGTCCTGGATGCGCACCTTGTGGTGCAGCTCGTAGCGGTCCTTGAGGCCGCGCAGGATGGAGATGGTGTCGGCCACCGACGGCTCGCCCACGAAGACCGGCTGGAAGCGCCGCTCCAGCGCCGGGTCCTTCTCCACGTGCTTGCGGTACTCGTCGACGGTGGTGGCGCCGACGGCGTGTAGCTCGCCGCGGGCCAGCGCCGGCTTCAGCATGTTGCCGGCGTCCATGGCCCCCTCGGCCGCGCCGGCGCCGACGAGCGTGTGGAGCTCGTCGATGAAGAGGATGATCTCCCCCTCGGCGGCGATCACCTCCTTGAGCACGCCCTTCAGCCGCTCCTCGAACTCGCCGCGGTACTTGGCGCCGGCCACCATGGCGCCGAGGTCGAGCGCCAGGAGCCGCTTCGTCTTCAGCCCCTCGGGCACGTCGCCGTCGGCGATGCGCCGGGCCAGCCCCTCGGCGATGGCGGTCTTGCCGACGCCCGGGTCGCCCACCAGCACCGGGTTGTTCTTGGTGCGGCGCGACAGGATCTGCACCACGCGCCGGATCTCGTCGTCGCGGCCGATGACCGGGTCGAGCTTGCCCTGCCGCGCCAGCTCGGTCAGGTCCTTGGCGTACTTCTCGAGCGAGCGGTACTGGCTCTCGGCCTCCGGCGAGGTGACGCGCGCCCCGCCCCGCAGCTCCTTGAGCGCGCCGAGGATCCGCTCCGGCGTGGCGCCGGTGGCGCGCAGCGCCTCGCCGGCCGCCCCCTTCTCGGCCGCCGCGGCGGCGACCAGGTGCTCGGTGGAGACGTACTCGTCCTTGAGCCGGCGGGCCTCGTCCTCGGCCTTGTCGAGCAGCTTCGCCAGCCGCTGCGCCAGGTGCTGCTCGCCCCCCTGCACGCGCGGGCGGGTGCGCAGCTCGTCCTCGAGGCGCGAGGCGAGGAGGCGCGGATCGGCGCCGATCTTGTCGAGCAGCGGCCTGGCGATGCCGTCCTCCTGCTCGAGGAGGGCGAGGAGCAGGTGCTCCACGTCGACCGCCTGGTGGTCGCGGCGGCGGGCCTCGGCCTGGGCGCCCTGGAGCGCCTCCTGGGCCTTGACGGTGAACCGGTCGGGTCGCATGGCGGCAACGTAAGACCGCGAAGGGGCTTGGCAAGCGGTCGCCCGGACGGGTGCGTCGGCGCGGGTCCCCGCAGGTTCCTTGCGCCCACGCCGGGCCGGGGGCATCCAATGGTGAACTCCCGAGGAGCACCTCCTGCCCGCGACGCCACATCCCAGGGTCCTCGCCGTCGGTCGCGCGCTCCCGCCACACCACGTGGATCAGGAGACGCTCACGGCCGCGCTCACGGCCGCCTGGTCCCGGCAGCACTTCAACGCCGACCGGCTGGCCCAGATCCACCGGGCGGCGCTCGTCGGCGGCCGCCACCTGGCGCTGCCGCTCGCCGAGTACGCCGGGCTCGACGGCCTGGGGAAGCGGAACGACGCCTTCATCCGCGTCGGTCTCGAGGTGGGCGAGGCGGCCATCCGCGACGGCCTCGCGCGGGCCGGCCTCGCGCCCGGCGACGTCGACCACCTCCTCTTCGTCACCGTCACCGGCCTCGCCACGCCGTCGCTCGACGCCCGGCTCGCCAACCGGCTGGGGCTGAAGCGGTCGTTGAAGCGCACGCCCATCTTCGGCCTCGGCTGCCTCGCCGGCGCCGCCGGCCTGGCCCGCGCCGCCGACGTGCTGCGCGCCTTCCCGGGCGACGTGGCGGTGCTCGTCTCGGTGGAGCTCTGCTCGCTCACGCTCCAGAAGGAGGACCTCTCCATCCCGAACGTGGTCGCCACCGGCCTCTTCGGCGACGGCGCCGCGGCGGTGGTGCTCTCGGGCGGCGAGCGGCCCGCGCCCGGCGCCGCGCCGCGGGTCCTCGCCACCCGCTCGGTCCTCTACCCCGACACCGAGTGGGTGATGGGCTGGGACGTGGTCGACACCGGGTTCAAGGTGGTCCTCTCGGCGAAGGTGCCCGAGGTGATCGAGCAGAACATCGCCGCCGACGTCGACGGCTTCCTCGCCGACCACGGCCTGTCGCGCGCCGACGTGCGCCACTGGATCGCCCACACCGGCGGGCCGAAGGTGATCGAGGCCTTCCGCGCCGCCCTGGGGCTGCCGGCGGCGGCGGTGGCGCGGAGCCTCCGCTCGCTCCAGGAGGTGGGCAACCTCTCCTCCGCCTCGGTGCTCTTCGTCCTCGGCGACCACCTCGAGGCGGCCGAGGCGCGCGAGGGGGACGTCGGGCTCCTCGCCGCCATGGGGCCCGGCTTCTCGGCCGAGCTCGTGCTCTTGCGCTGGTGACCGCCGTGGCGACGCCCACCGCCCTGCTCCACGGCTACCTGGCGCTGCTCGCGGTGGAGCGGCTCGCCGAGCTCCTCGTCACCCGGCGGAACGCGCGGCGCGCCTTCGCCGAGGGGGGCGTCGAGGTGGGGCAGGGGCACTACGGCGTCATGGTGGTCGCCCAGGTGGCCTTCCTCGCCGGGAGCGCCGTGGAGCCGCTCCTCCTCCCCCGCGCCTGGCCCCTCGCCGCCGCGCTCGCCTCCCTGGCGCTCGCGCTGGCGGCGCAGGCGCTCCGCTGGTGGGCGGTCGCCACGCTCGGCCCGCGCTGGTCGACGCGCATCATCGTCCTGCCCGGCGCGCCGCCGGTGACGGGCGGCCCCTACCGCTTCCTGCGCCACCCCAACTACCTCGCCGTGGTGGTGGAGATGGCGGCCGTGCCGCTCATCGGCGGCGCGGTGGTGACGGCGCTCCTCGCCTCGCTCGTCGACGCGGCGCTCCTCGCGGTGCGCATCCCGGCCGAGGAGCGGGCGCTCGGCGGCGCCTGGCGCGAGGCCTTCGCCGGCCGGCGCCGCCTCCTGCCCGGGGGGCCGCGGTGACCGGGCGCGAGCGAGCCGTGGCGCGCGAGATCCTGCGGATCGCACAGGAGGAGCTGCGGCTCCCGGGCGAGCCGCCGGCGCCGGACGAGGTGCTGGCCGGCCGGCTCGACTCGCTCATGCTCCTCTCCCTGGTGGTGGCGGTGGAGGACCGCTTCCGCGTCGCCCTCACCGATGACGACGCGGCCGGCGCCCGCACGCTCGCCGACCTCTCGCGCCTCGTCGCGGCGCGCGCCAGCCCGGCGCTCCTGCCGGTCCCCGAGGAGGCGGAGGAGCCGGCCGCGCGCGAGGAGCGCGCGAGCGAGGCCGGCGGGGCGCCGGTCGCCCCGCTCGTCCCGGAGCCGGAGGGCGGCGCCTGACCGCGAGGCCATGAGAGGTCCGCCCGCCCCCCGCCCGCGCCACCCGACCCTGGCGCACGCGCTCGCCGCCGCCGCCGGCCACCGGAGCGGCGTCACCTTCGTCGACCTGCAGGAGCGCGAGACCTTCGTGCCGTGGCGCGAGGTCTTCGAGCGGGCCGGGCGGGCCGCCGCCACCTACGCCTCGTGGGGCATCCGGCCGGGCGACCGGATCGCCATCGTGCTCCGCACCGAGCCGGCCTTCCTCGACGCCTTCTTCGGCGCCTGGCTGGCCGGGGCGGTGCCGGTGCCGCTCTACCCGCCGGTCCGGCTCGGGCGCATGGAGGAGGACCTGGCCGCCACCGCGCGCATGCTGCGCGTGTCGAAGGCCTTCCTGGTGGTCTCGGGCGGCGGGACGCGCCGGCTGCTCGGCGGGGCGGTGGAGCACGCCCGGCCGGTGCTCGGCTGCCGCGACGCCGCCGGCCTGCTCGAGGTGCCGGCCCGCATCGACCGGCGCCCCGGCCCGGCCGACCTCGGCCTCGTGCAGTTCTCGTCCGGCTCGACGGTCGACCCGAAGCCGGTGGCCCTCACCCACGCGGCGCTGCAGGCCCAGGCCGACGCGCTGGTGGCGCTGGTGCAGCCCACCGCGGCCGACGCGCTCGTCTCGTGGTTGCCGCTCTACCACGACATGGGGCTCATCGGCGGCCTGCTCGGCGCCATGAGCTACCCCGGGCCGCTCGTGCTGCTCGCGCCGGAGCACTTCCTGGCGCGCCCCTCGCTCTGGCTGCGGGCCATCGCCCGCCACGCCGCCACCATCTCGGTGGCGCCGAGCTTCGCCTACGCCTACGCCGCCGAGCGGGTGCGCGACGAGGAGCTGGAGCGCTGCGACCTCTCCACCTGGCGGCTGGCGCTCGACGGGGCCGAGCCGGTGTCGGGCGAGGCGATGCGCCGCTTCGCCGACCGGTTCCGGCCGCGCGGCTTCGACCCGGGCGCGCTCGTG